>JANXSG010000178.1 GCA_025352825.1 Chthonomonadaceae bacterium
CGATTCGAAGGGCATTTTCTCAACTGGTACGATATAAACACTCAACAACCACTCTTACCCCGTTACGTCAGTATGGTAGATAGCGGTAATCTGCTGGGACATCTTTGGACATTTTCGCAAGGAATGGAAGAAAAATTAGAATCATCAGTATTGGATGAAAGTGTCCTTAATGGGATTGAAGACTGTATTGCACTCATTCGTGACGCGATGTTACAAACCAAAAATCTCGATGCCAGACTGGAGACACGCCTTGAAACCATAGGGAATGTCTGTAGTATGGGCAGTGTGAATAGCGATACAGATATAGTGCTTAGAATTCGTTCGATGCGCAAGCCAGCAGAGGCTTTCAGTGAATATGTTCAAAATAGTTATCATTCTGAATCCTCGATTCGATACTGGTCTGAACAGCTTAAAGATCAAATTTCAAAGTGGAATTCAATCGCAGACCGCTATTTCACGTGGCTGGAACTGCTTTGTGACATTCCTCCAGATGGTCTGTTATCTCTGGGCAGTGAAGCGCATGAATGGAGGAGATCTGCTCTCAGCAGTCCAATCTCGCTTCGAGATCTGGCTGCAGGCTCTATTCCTGGGATGGCTGCTTTTGTCGCTTTGCAATCGCGCGCCAACGTACTTAAAATCTCAAACTCCCTGGGTGCATGGTTAAACCGCCTGGTAGATGAATATCAGAAGGCAGAGTGGTATGCAGGTGAGAAAATTGCGGATGCTGAGATTATTCTTTCGGGGGCGAGGAGATTCGCAGATGAAATAAATATGAAGTTTCTTTACAATTTGGAACGTAAAGTTTTTGCGATTGGATACAATGTAGATGATCGCCGCTGGGATAATTCCTTCTACGATTTGCTGGCAAGTGAAGCCCGTCTGGGAAGTTTTGTTGCTATCGCCCGCAATGAGATTCCTGCGGAACACTGGTTTGCACTTGGGCGTCCTTTCTCGGCTGCTTATGGTCAGAGAGTAATGCAGTCTTGGAGCGGTACCATGTTCGAATACCTGATGCCACTTCTTGTTCAGCGCACTTATGATAACTCGCTATTGCATCAGGTTTGCCATTCTGCCGTGGCTGCTCAAATAGCGTATGGCAAGGAACGTGGAATTCCATGGGGTATTTCGGAAGCAGGTTACAGCGCGCTTGATAACCGGCAAGTGTATCAATACCAAGCCTTTGGGGTGCCGGGCCTTGGTCTTAAACGTGGTTTAGAAGACGATACAGTAGTGGCGCCTTATGCAACGGCATTGGCGCTCATGGTCGCTCCTAAACAAGCGATGTCCAACCTTCGTCGCATGGCTAAAATGTCTCCTCACTCTTTGCGAGGGGAGTACGGATTTTACGAATCGCTGGACTATACAAGACAAAGAGATGCGGCTGGAGATCCGGGAGTGGTTGTATACGAATACATGGCGCATCACCAGGCAATGGCACTGCTCTCGATTGACAATATATTGAACCGCGAAATTATGCAGGATAGATTCCATCGTGATGCACGAGTTAAGGCGACTGAATCTTTGCTTTATGAGCGGACAGCAACCGCGCCGTTAATCGCAAAAGACAACGCTACACGTGCACCTCTTCCTCGTTTGAAGGCAGCAGCTGTGGGAGGCCTGGTCGGACGAATTGATGGAGCAAATAGTGTAGTTCCTCGCACACATCTGCTGTCCAATGCGGATTATAGTGTCATGATAACAAATGCAGGTGGAGGATACAGTAAGTGGAAAGACATGGAAATTACCCGTTGGAGAGCGGATGCCACGAAGGACGATTGGGGAAGTTTTTGTTATTTACGAGATGTTGAAACAGGCGAAATATGGTCGGCAACACACCATCCAACTGGAGTGACTGCACGAACATACTCGGTGCTATTTACACCTGAGAAGGCGGAGTTCCGCCGCCGCGACACACACATCGAGACAATAACTGAAGTGCTCGTATCACCAGAAGACAATGTCGAAATTCGCCGAATTACTCTAGTAAATCACACTAACAAACCGCGGAATATTGAGTTGACGAGCTATTCGGAAGTTGCACTTGCTCCACACGCTGCCGATCGGGCTCACCCTGCATTCAGTAAATTATTCATCCAAACGGAAGCCATTGCTGGGCACGACGCTCTGCTTGCCTGGAGACGCCCGCGTTCGGCAGCCGACCCCACTCCCTGGGCTGTGCATGTGGTGGCTACACAGAAAAAGCTTCAGCATCCCCTCACATTCGAGACGGACAGGCTAAAATTTATTGGGCGCTGCCGTTCGTCTCGAAATCCTATCACATTGATATCAAGTTTATCGAATACAGTCGGTGCGGTACTGGATCCGATTTTCAGTCTGAGAGTGCGAGTACAGCTCGATGCGGGCGAGCGCACTCAGCTCTCCTTTATGACAGGCGCAGGCGAGAACCGGGAGGAAGTGGCGAGGTTGGCAGAAAAATACTGTGACTTCACGAACACCACCCGAGCAGTAGAGTTAGCCTGGACACATGCCCAGTTAGATCTAAGGCATCTCAGGATCCAGCCTGATGAAGCATTAAGATATCAGCAGCTGGCAAGTTATGTGCTCTACCCCAGCAGTCGGATGCGTGCGAGTGAAGAGCGACAGCGCCGCAATCGTCTAACTCAGTCTGGATTATGGGCGTTCGGGATATCTGGCGATCTTCCAATAATCCTGGTAAGTGTGGAGGATGAGGATAATCTGGATATTGTGCATCAGGTAATTCAAGCACACTCCTATTGGCGAGCTCGGGGCATGCAATGTGATCTGGTGATTTTGAATGAGGAATCGGAAGGATACTACCAGCCGCTTCAGGAGCGTTTGAGGCGTATGGCACAATCTTTTGAAATGAGCAACGGGCTTGATAAACCCGGCGGCGTATTTATTCGCCCGGCGAACCAGATAGATGAGATCTCAAAAACTCTTCTCTTTACGGTGGCATGCGTCGTGTTGATAGCAGCGCGCGGCAGCCTTGCGCAGCAGCTTGCCGCTCTGGCTGCACCACAGACATATCCGCCAGCTCTGCTTAAAAGTATAAAACAGATTGAAGAGCCTAGCGCTCCACTCCCTTTCATGGAATTGGAATACTTTAACGGAATTGGTGGATTCACTCCAGATGGTAAAGAATATGTAATCTATCTTGGGCCAAAGGTTAATACACCAGCTCCCTGGATTAACGTGATGGCCAATCCAAATTTTGGCGCGATCGTTTCAGAATCGGGTGGTGGCTTCTGCTGGTATGGCAATAGTCAATCCAACCGTCTGACGGTTTGGAGCAACGACCCAGTGCGTGATCCGGTGAGTGATGCTATTTTTCTGCGCGATAACGTTCTTGGTGTCGTCTGGACTACGACCCCAGCCCCGATACGTGAACAGGACGCATATCGCACTCGTCATGGGCAAGGTTACACACTATTTGAGCATAACTCCCATGCGATCGAGCAGGAACTATTAACCTTTGTGCCGATGAACGATACGAATGGTGATCCTGTTCGTGTACAGCGTTTGCGCTTAAAGAATGCCAGCTCACATCGTAGGAGTATCACCGCAACATTTTATACTGAGTGGACACTTGGAAATGAAAGGGAAGACACGCAGCTTCATATAATGACGCATTGGGATGTAATGGCTAAAGTGCTGACAGCACAAAATAATTTCCATCCAGATTATGGATCGCGTGTTGCTTTTGTTTCCTGCAGCCCTTTTGCTACCGAATGGACTGGTGATCGTACCGAGTTTATTGGGCGTAACGGATCTATTTCCGAACCAGCCGCACTGAAGCGTCGCGGTCTATCCGGCAGAGTGGGCTCAGGATTAGATCCGTGTGCTGTGCTGGAAACCTCGGTTGAAATAGAACCAGGTGAAATTGCAGAGCTCATCTTCGTGATCGGGCAGGGAGCTGATTCGGAAGAAGCGAATCGGCTTTCGATTAAATATCGCGATCCCGGTAATGTCGAAAAGGCTTTTCTAGAAACTATACAGTGGTGGAATCGAACATTGGAAACCATACAAGTGCACACGCCAGATTTGAGTGTGAACTTCCTTCTTAATCGCTGGCTGCTATATCAAGACCTTTCGTGCCGTTTGTGGGGGCGATCTGCATTCTACCAATCTGGCGGCGCATTTGGATTCCGTGATCAGCTTCAGGATGTATGCGCAACCGTGTACGTCGACCCTCAGGCTGCACGTGATCAACTGCTGCGTTCAGCAAGCAGGCAGTTTGTTGAGGGAGACGTACAGCACTGGTGGCACCCGCCCTCTGGAATGGGTGTTCGCACTCAGATTTCCGACGATCTGTTGTGGCTGGTCTACTGTGCTGCACACTATGTCCGTGTCACAGGAGATGCGGGAGTGCTGAATGAAAGCGTGCCGTTCCTGGATGGCATTCCACTTCAGCCCGGTGAGCATGAATCGATGACTACCCCTGCAGTTTCGACGCATTTAGAAACTCTCCTGGAGCATTGCCGGCGTGCAATTCAGAAGGGTTTGACGAAAGGTTCCCACGGCCTGCCGTTAATTGGCGCGGGCGACTGGAACGACGGACTCAATCGGGTGGGAATAGAAGGCAAGGGCGAAAGTGTTTGGCTTGCCTGGTTCTTAATTCATGTGCTGCACGATTTCGCTTATCTGCTTCGCCTGAATAATAACTGCCAAGAAGCGGAAGATTGTGAGGCCAAAGCGAAAACTTTAGCTGCCACAATAGAAGAACATGCCTGGGACGGAGAGTGGTACCGAAGGGCATATTTTGATGATGGCACACCGCTGGGCTCAGCGCAATCTCTTGAGGCTAAAATAGACAGCCTGGCGCAATCGTGGTCTGTGATCTCCGGAGCAGGTGATCTTGAGCGTGCAAAAATATCAATGGCTTCGGTCGAGAAATATCTTGTGAAGGATGCAGAAAAAATGGTTCTGCTCTTTACACCACCGTTTGATAAAACGGAACATGACCCAGGGTATATCAAAGGCTACCTTCCGGGTGTTCGAGAAAACGGTGGCCAGTATACGCATGGATCGCTCTGGACCCCACTGGCTTTCGCAAGGCTTGGAGATGGCGATACGGCAGTCCGGTTGCTGTCACTAATGAACCCTGTGGAACATGCCCGTACGAGAGCGGAAGCGGAGCACTATAAAGTCGAGCCCTATGTGGTGTGTGCCGATGTGTACGCGCTGGAATCGCAGATGGGCAGAGGGGGTTGGACATGGTATACAGGGTCGGCTGGCTGGATGTACAGAGTCTGGATTGAAGAGGTGATTGGCTTACAAATCCGAGGAAACACGCTGCGCTTTGCTCCGGTTCTTCCTCGTCATTGGCCAAAGGTACAATTGGTTTACCGCTACATCAATACTTCCTATACTATCGAGATTTCTAATCCGGACGGAGTATCACGAGGAGTAGTATCCGTGTCGCTGGATGAAAAGCCTTTTCTAGATGGCATCATACCACTGACGGAAGATAACAAACCACACAAAGTTTATGTAGTCATGGGGGATTCGGCTGCGCTTCCGATAGCTCAAGCCGCAGACATCGCAGGTGTTTCAATTCAGTAGTTTGAAATCAAGCCACCCGCCTCCAATTACTTTGTACACATATTCACTACAGTTCTCCTTTTGTTTTCGCGCAGGCATCCGCGCTCAATGGGATACGCTGGAATGAGATAGCAGCGTGAGAGGAGAGTTCGCCTCACACTTCTTAAGAACGATGAATATTTGTGTGGCTTACAAGGAGTGTTTAAAATAATTGAATATTAAAGTAATTGCAAAAGTCGGATATACACGCATATTTCAGCCCTCACCCCCAGTCCCCCTCTCCCAAAAACAGGAGATGGGGTGACTTTAAATCGTAGATATCCACTCTCCCTCTTCGTGAGATTTATACCTATATTAAGATCAAAAAATTAAATACTTTTTAAAAACCGATGCCATAGTCACCTCCTGTCCTGTTTTTGAGAGAGGGGGACTGGGGGTGAGGGCGTGAACGAGGTTTCAACTTCTTTCCAACTTTTGCAACTACCTCTATTTATGAAATTGAGATTTTTGGGGAGTGGTTCCGATAGTGCTTAAGCTGGCACTGTGTTCTGTACATCACAGCGATAGAGCCAGGTAGATTCGTGTATATAGTGGGTGGCGAATGCCTGCCGAGGGCGGTCTTCGGAGTGGTTTGCAAAAGAGCCATGGATCGTCATGCCCGTAAAAAAGACACCGGAACCCTTGGGGACAGAGAGTCGCATAATGCGTTCTTCAGGCAATCCTTGAATTTGGAAAGAGTTCATTTTGCGTTTCCACTCTCTGCTGTCCGGATCGCGCATCTCATGCTCTGTCTCCCACGAATCGAACTCCGTTTTGTTTTCGATTCTCCCAGCCTCACGCAGCCCCTCCATATGGCTGCCTGGCACCACACATAAGCCGCCATTGTCGGCATCCGTATCGCTGAGGGCGATCCAGCACGCCATAAGAGTATTCGGTTCGTTGGGAAGGTAGTGTGTATCCTGATGGAGCGCTATCCCTCGCCCACCCTGTTTCGGCTTGTTCAGAAACATAGTCTGCACAATATTGGGATGGCCCTCAAGAAGCTGAGATACTATAGCCACTATTTTTGGATGCGAAGCAAGAGCGCTGTATGCTGGGTCCGTTTTATGACGCTGGAGTGGGACATGATCGACATTGCTCGACTTCTTTTCATCCTTGAGGAAGACAGCGATTTCTTTAATGAGAACCAGTTTTGGCACAACAAGATATCCATCACGGCGATAGCATTCAACTTGTTCATTTGTTAATGGTTTTTGAAACATTTCTCTCAATCCTAATTTTTAATGCCGGGAGATTTCAATTCCCAGAAATAAACTCCCGCACATTGCCGGGCACTGAAGTACCCGTCTGGAAGGCCTTCATCCAACCGCCCTGCGGGCGGGAACCGCGTCTGAAAGACGTCAGTTTTTTGATTCCGGGAGCTTTCAACTCCCGGAAATAGTCATCTATGGAATTATGATCACAACCTCTGTAATCCTTTCCCAAAAACATGCGGGGGAGTGACTATGGCACCAGTTTTTCAATATTAGATTAAGCTTTGATCTTAATATATGCACATATCCAGCGAAGTTGGAGGCAGGAAACCAACGATTTAAAGCTCCCCCTCTCTTGTTTTTGGGAGAGGGGGTCGGGGGGGGGTGAGGGCTGAATTTGCATAATCACTCTCCCTCGTCTTGATAGTCTGCGACACCGGGCAGTGGCCCTCCAGGATTGAATAACTGTTCAACTTCCATTTTGCTCACAAGGAGTTCACGAGGTTTGGCGCCGTTCAGACTGCCTACAATTCCTCGTTCCTCCATCATCTCCACAATACGTGCCGCTCTGGTATAGCC
>JANXSG010000180.1 GCA_025352825.1 Chthonomonadaceae bacterium
GTGCCTCGATAGCCGCCTGCACCAAAGCTGCTCTCGCCACCCACCATTCCAAACCCAATACCAAAATCTCGGCACGAAACCTGCAGCGCCGTCATTTGATTTAACGAAAAATCACTGGCGCGTACATTACTCACGAAGACACTGTCGTATCTTTGAAGGGCCGCTGCAGAGGTAGGCATGGCCGCGGCAGGTACATAATCCACATCGATATTCTGACTTTTCAGCGCATTCCTGAGGAAGTTTGTCAGGGTAGGATCATCGGCCACATACAAAACCGCAGGCTTCCCTCGCACCCAGACAAAACCTTCACCTCTGTTGTTTTCTGGAATGGTGTCGTCCGGTGATTCCAGGGAGGTGGTGTATCGGAAGAAACCAGTTTTCTCGATATTCTGTTCAAAGACGACGACGTTTTTACCCGGATGAAGCGAGATAGATTTCGCCTCCCCTCTGGGGCTGCCGTCCCGCTGAAGGCTGATTTTGGCTGTTTGAGCAGTTTGGCTTTGAACCACAACACGAACGGGGAATGGCTCTCCAATCTTCACACGGGCAGGAATGATTGTTTTATCAATCAGGGTCTCTTTGGGAAGAGATGCAGGAATTATGAGTGTATCTAACTGAATGTGCCCCGCAGACAAATCCGGAACCTCAGCGAGAGCTCTACCGCTGTTTTCGTTTCCGTCCGAGAGCAGAACAACTCTTTTTCCAGAATCTCGTGCGGACGATTCTAGTTCATTTCTTGCCTGTTTTAGCGCTTGTGCAATATCTGTAGCAGTGGTAATTCCAGGGTCTTTTATACGCGAGGGATCCATCGGCTGGCCCGGAGATGACTGTGTATGGGGATCTTGAGCAAATGTAATTACTCCGACACGATCAACCTGGCGCATACCTTTCGAGGCATCTTTCAGATATTTTTCCATAGCAGAACGTTGATCATCGCGGATACTTCGTGAACCGTCGACCACGAATACAACAGCGAGCGATTCACCACGGCGTATCCATTTCGTTCCCGCCAATGTGAGAATGAGGGCAGTCACAAGCAGCAGCCTCAGCATAAGCGACAGCCGCTTTCGCTGCGTGCTCATATCCGTGACGGTGCACCGATACTGCCACCAGAAATACCAGTAGGCCATTGGAAGCAGTATTAAGTTTAGCCCATTTGTGAACTGCAGGGGCAAATCAGACCTCTTTCGGGGCAGATAACTTAAATACGAATAAAAGAGAGTGATTAGTTCTTTATCGTACTAAGGCCGAAGAAGAACTTTAAGACAGTTTTTCCCAGCATGGACGAGGTGAATTCCTTCTAAATATTTTTCAAGTGGCAGCTCATGAGTAACCATGCCATCCACTTTCAAAAGTCCACGATGGAGATAGTCTATTACTTTTGGATAGCAGCCTGGGCCGAGGTGGGCGCCGTAGATATTGAGTTCTTTGGAATCTCCAATGATTGTCCAGTCTGTGGTAGTTGGTTCTTTCATCACAGAAAACTCGACGAAGTTACCGCCTTTACGAATCATTCGCAGACCTTGATTGACTGCATCCGGAAAACCTGTAGCCTCGATGTAGACATCACAACCATAGCCATCCGTCATATCTTGAATGATCTGGACTACATCACCTTTTCCAGGATTAAGGGTTATATCCGCCCCTAATGAACGTGCAAGCTCCAGTCGATCGTCGTGCATATCAATCACTACCAGCGATCCAGGGTTTTTCAGACGTGCACAAGCCACCATTCCCAGCCCAAGCGTTCCAGCTCCAGCTATCACGCAGACATCACCAAAGGAAATTTGAGATCGCTCCACGGCGTGCATCGAACAAGCGATCGGCTCTATCAATGCAGCCTTATCTATTGGAAGATCGATAGGAACCTTGTAGTTGAGCGATCTTGCCGGGAACAGCATATAGTCGGCCATACCGCCCTGTGTATACCGGTGAAAACCGTAGATATCATGCACGGCACAGAGCCAGTAGCGGCCGGTTTGGCAGTATCGGCAGATTCCACAGGGTACAATCTGTTCTGAAATGGCACGATCCCCTAGTTCGAGGCCGTACATCTGCCCTGCGCCTTCACCCAGGGCGACCACCGTGCCGATGAGTTCATGACCAGCGGTCACGGGAGCTTGTACATATCCCGTGCGAGTCTCATCTCCCCAGAACAACGGGGCTCCAATGAAACATTTAACATCTGAGGCACAGACTCCGCATGCATCCAGCTTAATAACCACCTCTCCCGAGCTCGGATGCGGTGTGTGGATCTCTTCCAGGCGATAGTCTTCAGGGCCATGGCAGCGTACGGCCCGCATAGTCTTAGGAAGCTGGTCTAGATAGGTTGTGGGCATGCTATACTCCGAAAAAGTAAATAGGTACTCATCTATGATGAGCACCTATTCTATCTGTGCTAAGTATAATCCTGCTCTGCATAAGATGGAGAAGCAATCTCTAGTATTCGAACGCCTTCTCCTTTGGAGAGTAGTTTCGGGGAAGATCTTTCCCTATGGCGGCACATCGCACTGCCTCACGATTGAGCAGGGCAATATTACGACCTTCAAGGATACCGCGATTCAGCATTTTCTGCGCTTGATAAGAGTTCTCGAGTAGTGCTGTTCCTTTTGTTAATAACTCTTCTATCTCAAAATCCCACATCGAGAGATGCCAGTCTTCCAGGCCAATTCTTTTTAACAGGCCTAATGTTTTCGGTTCGTAGCCTAATGCAATGGTAGGAGCGCCGCCGATCAAGCTTAGTATTGCGCCATGCAGTCGGCTCGATATCACTAGATCGCAGTGGCCCATAAAATATGCGTATTCTTCGGGATGCACAAAACCTTCCACACAGTGCACTCCTCTACGCAATATCTCTGGAATCTGATAGTAGATCCTAGTGACAACTTCCTCGTCACTGTGTAGTGCGCGTTCTATACCCTGATGCGTGCTGATTAGAGCAATTTCCACATCGTCTCTCTGAATAAGCCGGCGGCACACAAGCGATATTTTTCTCTCGAACTCCGACTGCAGGTCCACATGGTTAGCTACCTTTTCCCACATCCACTGATGCACACAGACTCCCACGCGATATTTTTTCTCTCTAGGGGGCGCAAGGAGTCGAGATGGTGGTTTGGCTCGCAAAAGCAGAGCTTCGTCTATGGTTGTGAGTATATTTTTAGGGGATACGCCTACCTGGTTCGTAAGAATATCCACCGATTCCTCATCACGGCACAGAACTGCATCTGCCCTTTTAAGTATTGGCAGAAGTTGCTTTGCGAAAGGATCGTCGGATGCGAATGGACCGAACGACTGGGCATAAAATACCAGTGGTTTCTTCAGATTTAAGCAGTCTTGTATTCGCCAATGCGTTGAGCGCGCTTGGTTGGAGGCGTCCAGGATGTATTTAGATATCCACCGCCACTCACAATGATAACATCCGCCTCCTGAAATTCACGGAGAAGTTTCTGTTCTCCTGGCAAAAGCAGCAGATTTGGCAGCCCCCATCGGGTCAATCTTGCCGGCAGAGGAAGTCTGTAGGCGGCACTTTTCCTTACTAACGAAGACCATACTGTTCTTGTATTTGAGCTGCCATCGTACACTGCATGCCACAATGTGCGAGTAAAGTCTAGTTCGGGGTAGTGCGAACTAAATACCCCTGGATCTGAGGTAACACCGCAATAACATATCTTTATGATCGAATCCCTACTAAAGTCTCTTGTAAGGACGATGTCATAGCCAGGGCTATTGCGGCATCCCCCATATTATTTTGTACATTATCTAGAATAAGGCATCGAAATGGCCGACGTTTCATGTTTTCTTACTACCCTTTCACTGCAAATACCGTTAACCATACCTTTTGCATGATTATATCAAGTTTACGAATCGTAAAATCCTAGCAGAAGTAATAGTCTACTTATATGATAGGATATGTAAGTATAACATAAACTTTGATCTATTCACAACAAATATTATAAATTTAAGAGAAGTCTGGTAAAAAAACAGTTGGGATGTTTTGAGAAGTATGGAAGGTGGATTGGATGCAGGAAGTGATATATAAAAACTGCCTCTCCTCAAGGTTTAGGAGAGGCAGACATTGAGGAGTTAGTATTTTGGAACGGTAGGATCTATCTCGTCACTCCAGGCAAGGATTCCACCTGTTAAGTTTTTGAGTTTTGTAAATCCTTTTGACTGCAGCGTGCGAAGTGCATCTGAACTGCGTTTACCGGATTTGCAGTGAAGAATAATCTCGGAACCTTTCTCGAATTCGTGAGATCGCTCCTCAACTTGCCCAAGAGGAACTAGAATTGTGCCAGGAATACGGGCGATAGCGTATTCATGTGGTTCACGCACGTCGATTACTGTGAGTTTCTCTCCCGCATCCATTCGTTTTTTCAGTTCCGTAACAGATATCTCCTGAGATTCTTCAACAGGAACCGTTGCCGTCTCTTCTCCACGAATACCGCAGAACTGCTCGTAATCAATCAACTCAGTGATGGTTTTATGTGTACCGCAGATCGGACAATCGGGATCTTTCTGCAGGCGAAGCTCACGGAACTGCATTTTCAGCGCGTTGAACAGAAGCAGGCGCCCAATGAGAGGATTCCCCACACCCAGAATCAGTTTTATTGCCTCATTCGCCTGAAGGCATCCTACTATTCCCGGGAGCACACCAAGCACTCCGCCTTCAGCACATGAAGGAACCAGGCCGGGAGGAGGAGGCTCCGGATAGAGGCATCGATAACAGGGACCATGTTCCGCCCAGAATACCGACGCCTGGCCTTCGAAACGGAATATCGAGCCGTATACATTCGGTTTACCCAGCAGGACACATGCATCGTTCACGAGATATCTAGTTGGGAAATTATCCGTTCCATCGATCACGATATCGAACTGGCGTATGATATCCAGTGCGTTATCGGATGTAAGCATTTCTTCAAAACCTATCACCTTCACATACGGATTGATGTCCGCGATGCTCTCTCTTGCAGACTCCATTTTCAAACGCCCGACATCTTTAGTACCATGGATAATCTGGCGCTGCAGGTTACTGTAATCCACTGTATCGAAATCGACAATGCCGATAGTCCCTACACCGGCAGCTGCAAGATATAGTGCCAGCGGAGAACCTAAACCACCCGCCCCGATACAGAGAACTTTTGCTGCCTTCAGTTTTTTCTGGCCTTCCAGATTGACTTCCGGCAGAATGAGATGCCGACTGTACCGCATGATTTCTTCATTACTGAATTCGGAACGGTCTGATCTATCGTCATCTATCACCCCGATAGGAGGATGCAGAGGAGTCGGTTTTTTGGGAGGAGCGCCAACTCCCCCTGCAATACTTGGGACAATACTGATCTCATCATCCGATGTGATTGGGGTAGCCATGCCTTCCAAAGAGCGTGTATCCTCCGAACCCTTGTACACGTTCACAAAATGACGCAGCTCGCCATTATCCGAGTAGAGATGTTTTTCAAGCATGGGATGAATGAGCATGAGATTAGCCAGAACCTCACCAACTGTCGCTCCGTCAGCCTCTAGTTCGTCCTGCCCGCCTGCGTAAGACTGCAGCGCAGTAGGTATCAATACTTTCGCCATTCGCTCTCCACCTTATTCTTTATTGGACTCAATTTCGATCTCATCAGGAGTGAATGCAAGCCTGTCGTCCTGCAGGAGCCATGAGGAAATGATATCCGGCTTACCATCTATGATGGATACTATGATGTATGTATACCACGGCGAAGCCCAGTCCCGGTCATATTCACTCGGAATTGCGGGATGGTTCGGATGCGAGTGGTAAAAACCCAAAATCTTTCGTTTCGTTCTTCGCTCTTCCTGCATCAGGGTGAGCATCTCATCCGGCGAAACCAGATATCGGCGTTCATGCCCATCCTCATGCACATTCGAGAGAGGGCGCAGCTCCCGTACAACCTTCACTCCATCCACCAGATCGCCAAGAATTACTCCGCAGCACTCGTGAGGGAAATCTCGCACTCCATGCTGTTTGATTGCTTCGATCTGTATTTTAGATAGCCGGATCAATATTCTCCTCACTCTTCCAGAATCTTTCAGAAAGATATCGCGTTCCGCTATCACAGAATATGGTTACAATCACTCCATTATCTAGTTCGGAAGCAACCTCCAATGAACAGATCATAGCGGCGGCCGCAGATACTCCAACTAGAATCCCCTCCTCACGCGCAAGCCTCTTCACCATTTTATGCGCCTCTTCCGTACCGACCTCACGATTTTCATCCGCCAGATTCTGATCGTAAATCGCAGGAACCATGGCGCTTGCCATGTGCTTCATGCCTTCAAGGCCATGAAACGGAGAGTCAGGCTGGAAGGATATTAGCCGAATATTTGAGTTATACTTACGAAGCCGTCTTCCAGTTCCCATAAACGTGCCGCTGGTGCCCAAACCTGCAACAAAATGGGTAATTTTGCCTTCCGTCTGCCGCCAGATTTCAGGAGCAGTAGTATGGAAATGTGCCCGCCAGTTGGCTGGATTGCTGTATTGATCAGGATAGAAATACTTGTCCGTTTCTGCAGCAACCATTTCACGGGCTTTTACAATGGCACCATCGGAGGACATTCTCGGATCGGTAAATATGAGCTTGGCTCCGTAAGCGCTGAGTACCTGTTTACGCTCTTCGTTGGCATTCAGGGGAAGGCAGAGATGGACAGGATACCCGAGCGCCGCGCCGATCATCGCGTACGCAATTCCGGTATTTCCCGATGTGGCATCGAGAATGATTTTCCCCTGCTTCAGCCTACCGGTTTTCAACCCATCCTGGATCATACTGAATGCCGGTCTGTCTTTCACCGACCCGCCCGGATTCGCCCACTCCGCCTTCGCATAGATTGAAACCCGGGGATTCTCAGGCAGAATATTTCGAAGCTGAATAAGGGGAGTATTGCCTATGAGATCGGTGAGATGGGAGACTCCATTCAAGATTGAGGTTGGGACGTTTTCTATCTGTTTTGAAAGTCCTAGCTCTGAAGGCATTATTTTGCACTCACTGCAGTAAACTGCATTACTATTCACAATCGAAATTAATCCTGACTCAAACTATTGATTTAGTATAGCATTATCAGGTTGCAGGTTGCAATAATTGTATCCTCACTCCCAGCACTTCTCCCTGATACCCTCGTTCCTCGGAGGGAGAGAGGAGCGAAATTATTACGGTTTGCACTACGCGATTGCCGATTCTAATGCGAAGGGACGATGAATATACTCGCTCCCTTCTCCCAAAGCTGGCGAAGCCAGAACCAAAAGGGATCTTTCGTTAAAAGAAACAGCTCCCCACGGCATTTTCAAACCCTCACCCCCCGATCCCCTCTCCCGAAGCTTCGGGAGAGGGGGTGACTAAATTGAAAATCTTAGCCCATGCAGGGAGCGTCTAGCGACCGGAGATGGGCTTTGCAAATCCAGCGCGGGTTTCAACCCCGGCGCATACGCAACTTCCGTTCATTTTGAAGGCAATACAACTTCTAACGGGCTAACAAGGAACGAGTGTCAAGGGAGAAGGGCCGGGGATGAGGGTCCGGACTGAATAAAATATTCAGGATGATATTGACTCTAACCTGGTAAATATTGTAAGCTATATTAGCACTCTGAGCAGACGAGCGCTAAAATTTTGTGCCCTATTGCCCAATCTCACAATGGATTGGGCGGCTCTGCAAAAGAACAGCCCATAACGGAAACAATGAATTGTTTCCAAACTAGTTACCCACTTAAGGAGGGATCGCTATGGCATTGCGACCACTGCGTGATAAGGTCGTTGTTAAGCCCAGCGCCGAGGAAGAGAAGACCGCTGGCGGAATTTTCCTGCCGGACTCGGCCAAAAAAAAGCCCCAGGAGGGCAAGGTCGTGGCTGTCGGCACCGGCAAACTGCTGGATGATGGCTCTATCAAGCCGTTGACCGTGAAAATTGGCGATACAGTAATGTTCTCCAAATATGGCGGTACGGAAGTCACTGTGGATGGTGAGGACGTTGTACTCCTCGATGAAGATCAGATCTTCGCCATCGTCGAATAGTTAATATTTTAAGTAAAGGAGATTCGAATGGCTGCAAAGCAACTGAAATTCAATGAGGAAGCACGCCGAGCTCTTGAGCGAGGCGCAAACGCCGTAGCCAACGCGGTGAAAGTGACCCTCGGGCCGAAGGGCCGCAACGTAGTACTTGATAAGAAGTGGGGCTCCCCTACCATTACCAAGGATGGCGTGACCGTTGCCAAAGAGATTGAGCTGGAAGACCCGTACGAGAATATGGGCGCTCAGCTGGTAAAAGAAGTAGCAAGCAAGACCAACGATGTCGCCGGTGATGGCACCACTACCGCGACCGTTCTGGCACAGTCTATTGTCAATGAAGGCCTTCGCTATGTGGCTGCAGGTGGAAACCCGCTGCTTGTCAAAAAAGGCATCGAAATGGCGGTAACTGCTGCAGTCAACGAACTGAAAAACCTGTCCATTTCGGTTAAAGGTGATAAAGCCAAGGTTGCCAGCGTAGCAAGTATTGCAGGAAATGATCCTGAAATCGGCGATCTTGTTGCCGATGCAATCGAGAAAGTCGGCCAGGACGGTGTTATCACAGTCGAAGAGAGCAAAAGCCTCCAGACCTACACCGACTTCGTCGATGGTATGCAGTTCGACAAAGGATATATCTCGCCTTACTTCGTAACCGATCCGGAACGAATGGAAGCGGTCATCGAGAACCCATATATCCTGATCCACGAAAAGAAAATATCTGCAGCTGCCGATCTCATTCCGCTGCTGGAGAAAATTGCACAGTCACGACGACCGCTTGTAATTATCGCGGAAGATGTCGATGGTGACGCCCTTGCCACACTCGTAGTGAACAAGATACGCGGTATCATCAATAGCGTCGCGGTGAAGGCTCCGGGCTTTGGTGATCGCCGTAAGGCGATGCTGGAGGATATCGCGATCCTCACCAACGGCAAATTCATCAGTGAAGACCTGGGTATCAAGCTCGAAAATGCGGACATCACGCTGCTCGGTTCTGCCGAGAAGATCACGGTCGGTAAAGAAGAGACCACCATCATCAATGGCGGCGGTTCCGAGTCCGATATTATGGGCCGTATCAGCCAGATCAAAACCCAGATAGAGAACACCGACAGCTCCTACGATAAAGAGAAGCTGCAGGAGCGCCTTGCAAAGCTGGCCGGTGGTGTTGCTGTCATTAAAGTCGGCGCAGCTACCGAAACGGAACTCAAAGAGAAGAAGCATAGATTTGAAGATGCTCTCTCGGCTACTCGTGCAGCCGTTGAAGAAGGCATTGTCCCTGGCGGCGGAGTTACACTGCTCAACCTGCAAGCAGCCCTCGACAATCTGGGCGGCTCACCGGACGAGCAGCACGGAGTTGCCATTGTTCGACGCGCTCTGGAAGAACCACTTCGCCAGATCGCGGAGAATGCTGGCTTCGAAGGTTCTGTTGTTGTGAACAAAGTGAAGACACTTCCTAAGGGCCATGGCTTTAACGCGGCAACCGAAACCTACGGCGACATGATTGCCGATGGCGTTGTAGACCCGGCCAAGGTGACCAAATCTGCACTTGTGAATGCATCCTCCATTGCAGCATTGATCCTGACCACTGAAACACTCGTCGTTGAAAAGCCGGAGAAGAAATCTGCTCCTGCTGGTGGCGGTGGTGGTATGGGCGACTACGATATGTAGTTCGCCGCAAGCGAAATCAAACTCCCCTCTTCATGTATTTGAAGAGGGGAGTTTTTTTATTAGCAACCCCGGTGTGGTTAAGCTAAATTAAGGTAACTATTCATCATAATAAGATTTCGGGCATTTATTAGGGCATTAATATCGAAGTGAGCATGCATGATCAATTCTAGCGAGGATTCGTAAGCGTCCAATATTTGCCACCTTCAACTTCAATCCTCTAATGTAGGATAATGAGAGCATCATAATTCGGAGGTGCTTTTATGGTCAGTACAGAAATTTTGGAAATGTGGCGCAATCGGCTAGACAGCTTTGCGAATAG
>JANXSG010000184.1 GCA_025352825.1 Chthonomonadaceae bacterium
ATACTTTCCTGGTGTTCCATGAATCAGGTTGACATGGATATGGACTTGCTGATTCGGGCGATAAAGCGGTCGATCCGTCTGTACGAAAGCTTTGTAAAGCTGATCTCCCATTGGAATTCCATAAGAGTTGGCCTGACCAGCGTTGGTGAGCGCATATCGATTGGGGCCGGCCACAGCGAAAACCTCCGCTGTTCTTTGCGGATAGTCTGCACCCTCGGATGGGACAGGTAATACCTGCCGGATTACTCCCTCGCCGTCGGTTGCGCTCGTGAGATATTGCGCATCTTTTTCGATATTTTCCTGGGTTGGATTCTGTACCTGGTAATGGACTGGAGCCCAGACAGTGAGATGCACATCCTTTAGCGGACGGCTGGACTGCGCATCGGCAGCATAAATTAGTGTAGTGGAGCGGTCAATTTTCTGAACTATGGTAATATCACTAACAATCACCAGCTGAGTTGCGCTCAGTGCATCTCTATCCCCGGCTTTTGCTTCCACCAGGTAAGCGCCCAGTTCATTGAGTGGTGTGGTTATGGCATCATTAACCTGATTGTGAGTTCCATTGTCGCTGGTAGTGGCGGTCCACTCTGCAATACGATCTCGATTCTTATCTATATGTTGGTACAAAAATGGAAGCGTCCGATTAAAATTGCTGAACTGTGGTCGCGCGATAGAGCCGCCGAAATCATACTGCATTTTCCCAAAGATATCTTCCATGTGAACTCGGTACGCAGTGAACCGCACCTGTTTGATGTTGCGTGTGTTCACACTAATCACAGCCGGCACCCCCGGTCGAAACATCCCAGGAGATGCCATAGTCATTGATGGGCGTATTATTTCGTCATAGTGGGACTGCGCATCGGAACCCCACCTGCTTTTAGGGAAGCGATGAATCACCAGTCCATACAGATTCAAGGCAGAGACGGCATCGCCTTTCTGCTCCTTCCACAGCGCGATGGTGTACGTCAGTCGATCTGCTTCTCGGTCATTGGGATATTTATCCAGCACATCCTGGAGAATTCGTATCGGGTCCATGTCGAGATACGGGATAACAAGGTTTGGCGGAAGAGGTCGTGGCGGATGCGGAACCCGTATCTTCCCACCTCTGCCCCGAGGCTGAATTCCGCCATAGTCGTTATAGTAAGGGTAGTACTGGAACTGCTGACGCAGTTGAATGATATATCCTGCTTTTCCGAGCGCTGCAAGAACTGCCTTGTGATGATCGGTGGCAGGGAGCTGAGCTTCTAGAACCGAAATTTGATCATAAAGATAAATTACTTTCTTAGGAGCGGGCCACTCCTTATCGAAGGGAGAGGAAGTATCGATACTCCAGTCGATATCCTTATCTTTTTCGGTTCTCTGGACTGGTTCTTGTGCAAGCGCGACTGCAAGGTCGAAGTTGGAATTGATCTCCTCCTGAAGAAAGGAGTTTCGGAGCGAGGCATCCAGTTTCTGATTTCGGAAGTGATCGAACAGCTGCTTCGCCCGCACTAAGGATTCTGCTGTTTCTATCCGATCCTGCCCGCTCATATCTTGATATTCGGGTTTATCTTTACCGTCGGACGGGGGAACGTCCGAACCTCTAGTAAACTTCTTGCCAACCTTGTATCCGAAGTGAGGAATCTGGAGATAGAGCCTACTCCGCCAAACTTGCGCTCTCGGCTCCCAGATCGTGTCGTTATATTTCAGGAGGTAGGCATCGAAGGCTGATTCCGCAGCATTCCACTTGCCGGAACGTTCCAGTGAAACCGCAGTGCGATACTCTATCTCTTCATGATTAGGAAGTTTAGGATCGGCGTTCAACGCCTTCTGATAGGAATCTGCCGCTTCCTCATAAGATCCTTCGTCCCAGCTTTTATCACCTTGCCGCTCAAGTTCCTGTGGATTCTGGCGAGCCAGAGACGGGAGAATCGCCATTCCCGCAAGAAGAAGAGAAATCGCAGCTATCATAAAAACGAACATCCGTCGTTGTGTGAGCATGTTATGTTTAAGCATTCGGGCATCTCCAGTCACTATTCATCCAATAGGACGTCCCCATTGAGACTACAGTTACAATATTTGATAAGTGAATTGTTAAGATGTACCCTCATCCCCGGCCCTTCTCCCT
>JANXSG010000188.1 GCA_025352825.1 Chthonomonadaceae bacterium
AGATTCCTCCAGAGGAGCCATTGGGGCAGTTGCATTCAGCCCGGATGGTAAACAGCTTGCAGTGGGAGGATATGGCGAGGTTGTTCTTTTTGATACGCAAACCTGGAAGTCCACGGCAGTTTTCACACAGGTCGAAGAAAATGTACGATCCTTAGCCTATCATCCTGATGGGCACACATTGGCTATTGGAAGCGGCCTGGCCTCTCGGAGCGGAGATATCTGTTTCTGGGATACCACTTCCACATCGAAACCTCGTTTTTTTCCGCCCCAAAAAGATACCATCGAAGCCCTTGCTTTCAGCAAGGATGGGAAAGCTCTGCTTGCCGCCAGCAACGACAGCAAGGCACACCTCTATGAAAACCTACCTTTCGAGTTCGGCCCTGTACTCGATGAACACAATGGCAGAGTTCACGCAGTCGCATTTTCACCTAATCCCAATTTCGTTTTCGTTACCGGCGCGATGGATAAAATCGTAAAGGTGTGGGATATGAAAACCCACCAAACGGTCGTGAACTTTGATCAGAGCGAAGGCGGAATTTCCGGCCTGGTATTCCTGCCAAACGGAGTTCAGTTCATCGGTTCCGGCCTGGATGGGCGTCTCTTCTGGTGGCAGGTGAACTATAACGAGAGAAAACGTGTCTACAGCGGCTCACACTATCGCACGATCTCCGCCCATGAGGGAGGAGTGCTCAGCCTAGCAATTTCAGGGGATGGCAAACGGCTGATCACCTCCGGAGCGGAAAATCTGGTACGGATATGGCGGGCAGAAGATGGAAGCCTTGTTCGTGATTTCAAAGACTGCAAACAGCAGTGTTATGCTGTTTCACTAAACCCCACAGGCACTTTAGCTGCCGCGGGCGGTGAAGAAGGAACTGTGCGTATTTGGGATGTCGAGGCGAATAAGCTCGTCGCCACACTTGAGCTGCCTCCCGTCAAATGAAAGAATTTGGGTTGTTTCAGATGAAATATAAGACAATATTCACTCGACGCTCTCTATTGCATACTCCCCCTACCCCCTTCTATGCCCACGCAAACGATGCAGCAGTTTGCCTCAGGGAAGGGGGAGACTCCGTATCAAGCATCTGCCCCTCTCCCAACGAGGAACGAGTGTCCAGGAGAGGGGTTGGGGTGAGCTTAAAGATTCCCCCTTCCCTCCGAGGTACGAGGGAATCAGGGAGGTGGGTCAGGGGGTTAGGCAGAATCTTATTAACCTCACTCACCTTGCTGCCCACTTCGCTCTGTTTCGCCCAGATTCCACACATCAATACTTTCTTTCCAATCGGTGGCAGAGCGGGCAGCATGGTAGATGTGGAGATTCGCGGCTCCAGTTTGGAAGGGGCACATCAGCTCCTCATCCACGGTACTGGTGTTACCGGTACAGTATCCCCAGGAAATGAAAAAGTAGACGAGACTAACAAGCCGCTCTGGCAGTCGAAATGTCAGGGCTGCCACGAACTACGTTCGCCCTCTAATCGAAGTATGACACCTGGCCAATGGGCAGCCACAGTCGAGCGTATGGTAAAGATTCGTCAGGCCCCACTCTCGGCAGATGATTCTGTTAAGGTATCCGCTTATCTGGTAAGTGCAGCGAAAGCTGGTCGAGTCACCGCTTCTCTAAATATCGCTCCTGGAACTCTGCCAGGTATTTATGAAGTTAGGCTGGTGAGTGCGAAAGGTGTCTCCTCGCCTTCCCTCTTCGAAGTGGGAAACCTGCCGGAGGTAATGGCTGCAAACACCAAATGGGAACAGGCGCAACCCGTAACGCTGCCATGTACCGTGAATGGCTGCTTCATGACGAATGGGGAGCATCACTATTTTCGTTTCCAGGCGAAAGCGGGTGAAAGGCTGATTTTCAATCTGAAGGGGTTTCGATACAACGATACCAATCAGTTCTATTTCAACCCCAATCTGCGTTTGTACGACTCTGCTGGTAAAGAGCTTGTCGAAAATCATGGCTACTACGATTTCGACCCGGTTATTGACTGGGTCTGCCCAGCCACCGCAACATACACTATCGAGGCTAGAGATCTGCTCGGCCACTCAAATCCTGGGAGTGTCTATCGACTCGTTATGGGGCATATTCCTTACGACATTGTGCTTTCTCCTCCCGCTGTGCAGTCAGGACAAAGTGTTTCGTCCGAAGTATTTGGGAAAGCCACCGAAGGACTGTCGAATCGTTTTTCTCTTAAAGCGCCATCAGAAACAGGGCTTCGCCAGGCATCAACTCCTTTTGGGCCAGCTCCGTACTATGTTTCCCCCTATCCAGTAGAGGTTTCTGATGCTCATTCTGGCACTGTTTCGGGAGCCTATGTTCTGCCGCAAACTTTCACAGGATCGATCACGAAAGCGGGCGGTATGGATATATTCCACGTTCAGGGAAGTGGCCAATTCGAATTTGAGATCTACAACAGCCGTCTTGGGGCGCCAGGCAGCGCTAGAATTTCACTTGTTGATTCTAAAGGAGGCGTGTTTAGATCGACAAGTGGTGATACCAGAATGACAGCCAAACTCGAATCAGGTCAGACTTACCAGTTAAAAGTGGATGAGGCAACCGGACAGGGCAGCCCGCAGTATGTCTATGCAGTGGAAGCCAGGCCGGCCCGGCCTGAAATTACTCTCACTGCCCAACCAGATAATATAACCTTAAGGCCGGGAATGTCCTGCGCTGTAGAAGTCACGGTATCTCGGCGGCGAGGTGTAGAGGGAGATATTTCCATTTCCGCAGAGGATCTGCCGAACGGGGTAACTTCCAAACCAGTGCCGATTCAGCCAGACCGAAATACCGCTTGGGTAGTACTCAGCGCTGCGGCGGGTTCTTCGACGAGTACTCACACGATTAAAATTTCGGGAAGAGCTAAAGGAGCTGAAGGCGAGACAACGGTGATTGCTCAGCCTCAGGAAGTGTATCGTCTGAACAACGATCCACGCACTCACGATTGGAGCGATCTAGCTCTTTGTGTCTGTGGCGAATCGAATTTCAGGGTGGAAGTTCTGACCAGAATGCCAATCAAAGTCCATCCTCGTAAGGCTGCCGAGGTGAAAGTCCGTATACATCGTAAAAACGGGTTTACCGGAAATGTGACTGCATATTTGAACGGCCTCCCGAGAGGATGGGTTGCCAATCAGGAGTCGACAAACGGAGACTCTCTCACCTTTACTGTCCGTCCGGATGGCAACGATACAAAACCATTTCTGACTCGTGATCCAAAACTCACGCCCATCACTGCTATTCTTGAAGCATCTTCCGACGAATTTCGATTTGTATTTGGTGAGCTACCTATAGCCAAAGCCGATAAAATCAGTGATCGAGATGATGATCGATAGTGCTGGGTTCAGCACGCTCACCCCCCGTCCCCCTCTCCTGTTTTTGGGAGAGGGGGCTAGGGAGTGAGGGCTTATATGTGCGTCTATCCGACTTTTGCAAGTACTTCTATCAAATATGAATTGATCGTTTTAAGAGGACATTATAAAAGACGAAATTTGCGAAGAATACGACCTCAATAGCCTCACAGTTCGGCGAATGGGTCCAGATCGGACTCGGTTTGGCAAAAAATTGTAGCTTTGGAACCCTGTGTGGCGACAATTTTTCCCGATGCAGCTTCGGTTAACGCAGCGCTTCGATTTGTAATTAAATTAACTAAAGACAATCCGTTAACATCGACTTTGATCGCAAAGCCTTGAATATTCTTCCTTCACTGTATAGCGCTTCAGTGACGAAACTTACTCCTGGATGTATAAATAGTCCCTCAATCATCTGAATCTGCTTTAGCTACATCGATAACAGGCTCTCCGTTTCGATGAAAGGCAGCTTGCCTGGAAATCGATGGATATGGAGTGTGTGCACCTTTCATGGTATGCCACAAGATTCTGTTTAGCTGATCCACCTGTGCAAAGGTAAGCCTATCCACATCACTAAAATCCATCTTCATCGACTCTTTTGCCCCGATAGCGTTTGGTTTATTTTTCGCCATCACATCGATTCGTGCGGGAAGAGCCTTATATGGTGTGAGATCAGGTTTTGCCTGGAATGAGTGATACATCGGGGTCGCTGATGCGTCGTACTGACTCATCGGGGGCAAACCAAGAATAAGCTCCATCGAGCGCAGCATGGAAGATGTCGTATAGAAAGTGCTGTCAACGATGTGCTTTCGGGTGTAGGGCGAAATAACGAGCGCCTCCGTACGATGCGCATCGATATGATCTGGCCCGTCCTGCGAATCATCCTGAATGATGAATATTGCCATCTGATTCCAGTATTTGCTGTGTGAGCACGCCTCAACGATTTTGCCCACTCCGAGATCATTGGATGCCACACACGCTTGCGGTGTGAAGGATTTAGGAGATGTTCCTGAAGTATGATCCTCCCGCAACGACATGATCATAAAGTCGGGTAGATTATTATTCTTTTCATATTTGTGCAGGTCGGAAGCAAACATCGCCGCATTTTCGAAGTCTCGTTTTTGGTTGAGCACTTTCTCCCAGTCCGCGGGCATGTGCCGGTGGGTATTGGATGTGGTCCAGGTGTAATAGTAAGAGGCAAAAGTCTTCCCCATGCGTTCGCACACATCCCATATTCTGCCGACAGGAGGATAGAGATCGAGGTCGGAGATGCTCCAGGGCGCTTTGCCACCATAGTCTAGCATCCATGATCGCTCTCCAATATCAGTTCCATACGCGGCGGTGCTCCAGGGATGCCCATTTCCTGAGACGTCACCGTTGCAGTAGAGGTTGTCCAGCAGCACATACTGCTTCGCAAGCGCATGTATATTAGGAGTTATCTTTTCTCCGAATATAGTTAGACTAGGATCCCCGTTACCACCTTTGATATCGCCCATCACCTGATCGTAAGATCGGTTTTCTTTGATTATATATAGTATGTGTTTGATTGGCGATGGATCGCCTAGCCGGGATGGAATAGGGTTGGTTCCAGATTTAGGCGCTTTTAGTGGGCGCATAATCAGGGCATCTCTGTAAGGCGTATTCGACATTACCTGGCGTGTGTATGCTGCCAGCTTGTTCGAATCAGGGACATCCAGCTTCGTCACTATTCCATACATAAGGGTGGGGCCGTAGATATATCCTCTATCTGTATCGGGTTTTGGATTTTTCGATCTGTCGGCGTTGGGTCCATAGCCCAGCCCTTTTCCGGTATTGATGAACAGACTGGCGCCATCACTCGATACTGCAACCGAGGTGGGATACCAGCCAGTGGGTAAGAATCCCTTGACGGCGCTGTGGCCAGGACTCGAAATATCGATTACTCCTACATCGTTATTATCAGAGTTTGTAACATAGAGTGTTTTTCCATCGGGTGATACAGCCAGGTCACAGGGTGTAGCGCTTGATGGTGATTTCGGTGTGAGCGAAAGTGAGATTCTCTCTTTAGTCTCACCGCTGGTAGAATCGATTGCAAGCACAGAACTGCTGCTACCACAACTGACGAACATACGGCCGTCTGTATGGAGCAGAATATCGTTTGGGTGCTGTTCGGTGGTGATGATCTTGATAGTGGAGAGATCGGCAGTATTGAGAACCGCGATCGATTTCATCGCCCCCTGTGTGACATAGAGTTCGGTGCCATCCGAAGAGAGACGCAGGCAGTAGGGATGCGCGTTTTTAACCAGCGTAACTTTGCGCGCGACGGAGCCATCGGTGGTATCGAAGGCGAAAATAGTGTCGGTGGCGAAGTTTCCGGCGAACAGAGTTTTTCCATCTGAGGAGAGAGCCAGCCCTGAAAGAAAGCACTGAGCATGAGTCGCATCTGTTTTAGTGGCCAGGCCGGGGACAGAAATGGGAATATCTGCACGAAACTCTCCGTTATCTGTCCTGGAGTATACGAATATCTTGGGAACTGAACCTCCACATGCATACACTTTGGAGCTATCCGAAGCCCATGCGACTCCATTCCAGGCGTTTTTCTGCGGGAAGTCTTGTTTGATCTTGCCAGTTTTAGCATCGATCAGGGTGAAGTGATGATCGTTGAAACCTCCGCAGGTGATTGCCAGGAGAGCTCCATCGGGAGAGAGGCTGCATCCAAGCGGCATGTCCGCGACTCGAACCCCTGCTCCTGCTGGCGAGAGTTTCCAGCCGTTATGCAACAGAGCAGATTGGCTCGTGAAGTGGGGGTGCACTACCTGTGACTGGACTGCTTGATGTTGAGAAGCAAGCATGAGTGTTGCTGCTGTATAGAGAAGATAGCTCAGTATTCGCACGATTGGATTCCTCCATGTGATTGGAACGGTATTAGTGGTTGATGCATTTCAATAGTTAAGTATACCACTTTCATATTAAGCGAATATTAAGAGCGAAAGTATTTTAAATTGTGATGCGGAGAAAAAGAACTTTTAAGAAATAATGCGTTCGGGGTGGGAGTATACATTCATATTCTCCCCGCGCAGGAAACCCACCAAGGTAATTCCCATTTCATCAGCAAGCTGTACTGCCAGCGATGATGGTGCAGACACAGAACAGATGACCGGAATACCTGCCATAGCAGCTTTTTGAACGATTTCGAAGCTGGATCGGCCGCTCACCATCAAAATACACAGTTTCATGGGAAGGATGCCCTGCTTCAAACCCGCGCCGACCACCTTGTCGACAGCATTATGCCTGCCCACATCTTCTTTGGATAGGAGCAGTGTTCCTTCCGCATCAAATAGGCCGGCTGCGTGAAGACCACCAGTGCGATCGAAAGTGTTTTGGGAACTGCGAAGCTGACTATCGAGGCTGATGATAACCGATGCAGGAACTGTCTGCCCGTGTGATTCCATAGGGATGGCATTGCACTGTATACTCGCCAGCTCAGTTTTACCACAGACTCCACAGCTCGAATTCGAGAGCATTCTCTGTGGCAGCAAATCCAGGCCAACACGACTCGAAATCGAGTGCTTAAGCGTCACTTCTATCTCATTTTCTAGTTCGGGATTTGCAGGGTCAGGGATAGTCTGGATTTTGATGATCTCGCTGACGTTCGTGATAATACACTCTGCGAACAGCAGTCCTGTCACAAGATCTTCATCCTGGCCGGGAGTACGCATGGTGACGGTGAAGTTCTGCCCGTTCACACGTATCTGAAGCGCAGACTCTGTAGCCACAAAGTCTGTCGTCTGTTCTGCGGATCCTTGCGTCCAGCGGGTAATGGGGATATCGGTCGACATGTTGTGTTTCAACTTGGTACTCTTAATCCGGGCTAAGTGCACTCTTCCCGAAGACATGCGGGAAACTTCGGTGCGGGTCTTGAATCGATCTTGTGCCACCATCCATATAGCATACGGTGAAGGCTCTTCTAGGGCTGGAAATAGTATTCACTCCGGAGCGATGCAGCATCCAGTTGTGCAGCAAAATTGCCTCGCCCGGCTCGGCTTCCAGGTAGACGCTATCCTCATCGTTTGCGAACTCCGCTTCCTGATCTTTAGTGATGGTATGTCCACGATCTGAGAACAAGCCGTGCTTATGGCTGCCAGGAATCACCTGCATACATCCATTCGCAATAGTTGCCTTATCCAGCGCAGTCCACACCGTAATGAGCGGATTTCTATCCAATCCCCACTGCGTACCGCCATCCTGATGATAGGGAAGCACAGTGCCACGATTCGCAGGCTTATTCATGAACATGGCGCGGTAGATCGAGACATCTTCGCCACACACGCGGCGTGTAATCGAGCGAAATAGCGGATTCTGCATATACTTCAAGTAGAGTGGATCCATCTCAAGTTGTTCTATCTTTCGATAGTTTAGTGTCGCTTCTGCCCATTCACCACCTGCCCCCACATCTCCGTACGCTCCGGTCTCACTGTCCATCTGGAAATACATCCCAGGGCAGCGCATTTTCCCGAGCATGATATCGTCAATTCGAATCTGAAGCGCACTCAGCTCATCCGCAGAAGATGGCTGGCCAAGCCTCAGATATCCTTGATCTTCAAATAATGACCAATCTGTATCACTAAGCATAATTTATTTCCTCGGCCAGTACATAATTACGGCTACTCCAATGAGGCAAAGCACTGAACCCCACGCGTCGGCCTTATCCGGAACATGGCCATCGAACCGCCAGCCCCACAGCAGAGACATGATAATAAACACGCCTCCATAGGCGGCATAGACTCTTCCAAAAAGTGCCGAAGGCTGGAATGCAGGCAAAATTCCGTATATCACTAGCAGAATTGCTCCAGTTATACCCACAACAAACGACTGTCCTTTTCGAAACCACTGCCAGACGAGATATCCTCCACCAATCTCACACAATCCGGCTAGAATAAAAAGGAGCGAAGATTTGATAATTAATAGTGAAGAAAGTTTACCCAAATGATATCCGCTCCTTGCAAACCTCGAAACTGTAATCTAATCCCGGCCGACACCCAGGGCATCCGCCATTCGGTTGATGTAGTTGAACCAGGAAGCGATCATGGTTATCTGAAGAATCCCTGTATCGTCGAAACCGACCTCTCTCAGCCTGGCATGATGCCCACGCGTGATCTGAGAGGCATCTTTCGTAATCTGGATGGCGTATTCCACAATCACTTTTTCCGCATCGGTGATTGGCGCTGTTCGATAGTCTACAGCCAGTGCCTCTACCAGGGCATCATCCAGAGTGACCCGCCTCAGAAACTCTTTATGCGATACACTGCAGTAGAAGGTGCAGTTCGACATGGATACAACAGTCGCAATAATTTCGTGCTGACGACGGCTCAATGGCAGATCAGGTGAAATAGCTGCCCCAAACGTCGAGAACGCATGCTTTAAAGCCTCAGGCATGAGGCTGTGAGAAGCGACAATTCCTCCGTCATCGTTATCAGGCACTCCTGGAACCTGAATATGATACTCAGGCGGGTAGAGCGTTCGCTCATCCGCTACGGCATCTTGGAGTTCTTCGCTTCCAGTCGATATGGGTATGGTCTTAATCCAAGTCATCAATATCTCCAATTATAAATCTTTTGAACGATTATTGTCAGCAAAAATCCAGCAAGCACAATTTTTTTCCTACCCCCCTTCCCTGATTCCCTCGTTCCTCGGTGGGAAATTCTACCTAACCCCCTGACCCCCTTCCCTGATTCCCTCGTTCCTCGGTGGGAAGGGGGAATCTTGATCGCAAATACTCCCCCTTCCCTAACGTAAACAGCTTTATCGTTTACGTGTGCAGGGAAGGGGGCTGGGAGGGTGGGTCAAAAGTCTCTTTCGGACTGTAAATGGGCTAAAAGTCGCTATTTTTCAATGGCAGATCAGCGTCAAAAAAATCTTCGTCGCTTGTATGGGCATTGTAGAGCGATTTTTTTTCAATCGAAAATTTCAGAAA
>JANXSG010000189.1 GCA_025352825.1 Chthonomonadaceae bacterium
TTGAATACTCTGGCGGTCTTCATTACAGCGCTTCTTCTCTGTCGTCCCTTATCGTCACGATACTCTTCAATCTGCAGCCTGGATAACAGATAGCGTCTCCCAGTGCCAACTTTTTCATTGGATCGAAAAACAAAAAATCGACGACGAATGAGAACCTGTACACGCCGATATCCAATACTGATTATTTCAGCGGCTTCGCGTATGGTTATCCAGTCATCACATTGCCAGTGCTCGGGAAGCCAGTGAATACAGAATCGCCGCTTCACACGAGCGGTTGTAGCTCTCATCTGCATTACTTCTTCCCAGGAGTAGTAGGCTGTTGTATTCCTTTTCCGGCTCTCAGGAAACCTTCGGTGTAGTTTCCCTTTCAGATAGAGGTATCGTACCCCCTGTCGTATAATCCCCAGATAGTCTGCTGCTTCTCGTGTTGTGATCCAGCCACCATTCGTATGCATCATTTAACCTCCTTACTGGGCTCTACCCTCATCCCCGGCCCTTTTCCCTGACCACTCGTTCCTCGTTAGGGAGAAGGGAGCGAGTATATAAGCAATCCCGTTGTATTGGTATTGTCAATTACGAAGTGCAAAAAGTAATAAATTTGCTCCTCTCTCCCTCCGAGGTACGAGGGAATCAGGGAGAGAGGCCGGGAGTGAGGGTAGATCTCACCAGAGCTTCACCTTATCCCACTGCGCGGATGTGACCAATTACGATATATCCTCATCTGTCGAGAATCGGCCGCTAGTTGAAGCAAAATACCCAATCCGAGTACTTGCCCCGATAAGCATCGCTACCTCATCTGGTTTGCCCAAGCCGGCAGACAGAAACAAGGGACATCGAGTACAGCCCGGTGATTTTGTAGGCCAGCATCTGAGCACAGCCGTATATCAAGGGCGGTATCAGATGCCGATGCTGGCCTTATATTTTTAGTCCGGAATGTTTCGCCTGTCCGCTGCAATTGATAAAATGGTAATCGGAAAAGATAGAAGTCTCGTTTGTGAGGGGTATCTAGAAGCATTAAATGAGATTGCACTTCTAGAGATCGTTCGTAAAGTCGACGAGGATGTCAGTGAGTATCGACTTACAAGAGAGCTCCGCACTATAGATATCTTAATCGTTGCCTGCAAAGGCTCGGAGGAAAGCTAAGATAGGCGATGGCCTGTCAGAGAAAATGCAAAGCACCCATCATAAGAGGGGTGCTTTGCCGACGGAATAAGCTCTAACATTTCATACCGCTATCACTTAATGGAGAACAGGTGTAATCGACCGAATTTGCTCCATTCGGAGACGACGATATTACCAGCTTTGTCGAAAGCGATACCATGTGGGGAGTTACAGATTCCTTCTGTCCACTGCGCTGGCTCCAGGCCATAGTTAGCACGCTGTGATTCAGTGGGATTGTCACCGATCTGCGCTGTGATGCTGTTATCTTTTCCCAGTATCGTCACTCGGCCTTGCAGCTCAGCGATGGCGATATAGTCGCCTTTCACGTTGACTGCAGCCGGCATACGAAGATTCCGCTGAAGTATTTTTACCAGATTGCCGTCCGTGTCCCACTGCTCCACACGCCCGCTCTCTCGATTGCATACTATCAGCATCGGAACCTCTCCGCGCAGATCTACGGCTAATCCGTGGCAGCGGTTAAACTTGCCATCTTCGGCAGGAGAACTTCCCTGCCCGCCAAACGATTTTATATATTTACGATCACGGTCGTACTTATGAATGTAGTTCTTTCCGTAGCCATCTGCAACAAAGATGGTGCCATCCGGGAGGGCAACCATGTTCGTTGGATTAAATTCCTCAGCTTTTGTGTAGATGCCAGAAGCCACTGGATATCCCATAGTCCAGGCGGTGCTACCATCCGTCTTGATCTTGAGAACTTCATGGAAACTAGGGCGGGCAGCGTAGAGATATTCCCCATCACGCTCACGCTTCAAATAGAGCCCATGAATAAGTGTCGGACCGAAACATCGAAGGTATTTCCCATCCGATCCAAAAACTAGAATCCCGCGTGGGGTATCCGTGCTGACATACACATTTCCGGCACGATCGACCGCCGCACCACCGTGTGCCGGCCCTATCAGTTGATTGTCCGGCTGGGCAGGAAAGTGGTTTGGGATATTCGACACTTTGATCTCTCTTGCGGAAAAACCCATCAGAGGAACAATCATGCAAATTGAAATCAGTGTAATGAAACGTTTACGACTAAAGCATATCATGAGATCACCTCGCTGAAAGTGGAATTTGTATCTGCCGGAGTATACATTACCCGAAATATTTAAAAACAGTAACTATTCAGCCGAATTCTAATCTTGTATTTCCAGTGTTTTTTTAACTCTAAATAGGAGCGTACAGTTGCAAAAGTTGTAAGTCTCACATAATTGACTATCTCTTTGCCTAGCCCCCCAACCCCCTTCCCTGACCACGCAAACGATAAAGCTGTTTGCGTTAGGGAAGGGGGAGCATTAACGATCAAGATTCCCCCTTCTCCTGTTTTTGGGAGAAGGGGCTAGGGGGATGAGGGCAGGCAGGGGGGTTAGGCAAAATGAGTACTCGTTCGATCTTTGCAATTACTTCAGGGGTATGCAGTAATGCACACGGCAACTGTACCAGATTTAACACGTCTCGGCAGGAGAACGGTATTACAAGATAGAATCAGCAAGCACGCGGCCTAACCTGCCGACAAATATGAAAGGGAATGAACTCATGAAATTTTTACGAATCATGTTCTCAATGATGACTCTGCTCTGCTTACTGAGTATAGCAGTGCTGTCTCAATCCTGGCAGCCTCTTACCAACCAGCCATCCATAGGAGCGAGTGTTCCTATGCTTCTGACCGATGGAACTGTTATTGTTCAAGCTATCGAGTCATCCGTGTGGTGGCGTTTAACACCGGATTCTCTTGGCAGCTATGTTCACGGCACCTGGTCTACCATCGCATCTATGCCATCTGGTTATGCTCCGCTATACTACGCATCTGCTGTACTCGCTGATGGACGAGTGGTAGTTATCGGCGGTGAGTACAATGTAGGCGGAAATGCTGTCTGGACGAATTTAGGAGCGATCTATGATCCCGTCAGCAATATTTGGAACTCATTAGCTGCTCCCTCTGGATGGACAAACATCGGGGATGCTCAATGTGTGGTTTTACCCGATGGACGATTCATGCTCGCCCATCCCTTCGATACCCTCTCCGCCATTCTCGACCCTGCAACGCTGACATGGTCTGCAGGCGGCTCTGGCAAGACGGATCGCTATGATGAAGAGGGATGGACTCTTCTACCGGAGGGTACTGTGCTCACCGTAGATGCTCTCAACGCGCCGGCTGCAGAAAAGTATGTAATTTCTACGAATTCATGGATAAGCGCGGGAAGTACCATTGCCAGCCTGGAAGATCCGGGCTCACAAGAGATCGGCCCCATGCTTCTGCGCCCAAATGGAACCGTATTCGCCACCGGAGGAACCAATCATACAGGAATCTACACTCCG
>JANXSG010000071.1 GCA_025352825.1 Chthonomonadaceae bacterium
GGTTTTCTCTCCAAATAACTTACGGGCAATCAGCGTTAAGGGAACAAGTGACAGCGCACAGAAGGCGATGTAGATTAGCCGAAGATAAGTGAGATTGCCTTGAACTTTCGGCCAAAGCCAAGCTCCCATCCAGATCACTCCCGGGGGATGGCAGAGAATATAGTCCCTATACAACTGCCCTTTTCCCGCCGCGACCCCCTGCATCAGTGAGAGATAGACGCCCTCATCGAACTTATCGTTGATAACGTATATAGAGAGATGCCACAGGCGAAGTAAGAAATAGAGTGCCACTATCGCAAGAATACACAGTCTCAGTTTCGCGGGATGGAGTTGTGGAGATGCGATATCCGTGCTCATTTTAACGGCTTGCTTCCCACGACAATCAGATTCCCCACCGAAAGTGATATCGGCACGGAACCAATTTTTGAACCCATTAACTTTTCAAGCAGCACATTTTTTATTTTTGCTGGAAGCGGAAAGAGCTTTACCCAGTAGTGCAGCGGGTACGTATTTCTAAGTGGTTTCACTTCCACATCCACATAGCCACATCTTTCAAGCATGTTTCGAGCGCTCTGCGGAGAGAAAAGCTGCAGGTGTTCAATATCAAAAATAGGCGATTTCATTCCGAGAATCTTAACTGACAAACCTGATCGGTTGTGGCAAATGAGGAAAATCGAGCCGCCTGGATTTAAAAGATTAAAAACATCCCTGCACATCGACATTGGATCGTACAGATGTTCAATAGTTTGAAAGCAGGTTACCAAGTTTAAGCTCTCCAGAGCGTAGTCGTCCGTTCTGAATAGACCCTCACGAATGAGAGGCTTAATACTGGGTTCTGCCGCCTGTATTGGCGCTGAAGAGGGTTCCACTCCCTGCACGTTCGTAAAACCAGCATTTATCAGTTCAATCAGAAACGCGCCATCCCCTGTTCCGATATCGAGAGCGCTCTCTTTGCTATTTAGCTTTGAAATAATTTTAAGTAGGATTTTACCATACGTTCTGGCCGCATATCCTGCTTCTTCCGAGCTATCGAATGCAGCTTCCTGATAGGCTGATGAAAGACTATCCAGAGTCGGGATCGGGTTTGCATACAACAGATCACAAATCGGGCAAGTGATCAGTCGATAGTGCATGTACTCAGGCAGTTTACGAGAGGCGAATGCGAAACTATCCCATTTTTGCTCATCAAAATCTGCCTCAGCAAAGATATTCGAATCATCAGAGGAGCCGCAAATTGGGCAGCTTCTAGATATCATCTCCAGCTTCATTGCGATTCCTCTAATACTCGTCTTGCGATGACAGTGTATCCTAGACAGTCGTCTCCACCCGACCCGTTCAGCGATAGTGTTCCCATTCCGGCTAGAATGATGAGCAGAGGCATGAAAACCATTCCAGCTAGGCGCAGCGACCACTTAACTATTAACTTGGAAGTCTGCGGAAGGAGCAGTGGCAGCAGGAGAGCTATGCATTTGTAGCAGGCAACTGTTAGGGCGCCTCCCCTGGCATACACTTCTACATTTTCGAATCCGTTTTCCTTCAGCAGGTATTCGATGCTAGAGGGTGTATAGCGCCAGTAGTCGTGTGGAATATAGTGCCACCTGGCAGAAAATGGCACCGTCAGAATTAAATTCCCGCCTGATTTCAGGCATCTTGCTGCTTCGAGAAGAAACTGTTTCGGTTTGAGAATGTGTTCTAACGTTTCTGTGCATAATACAGTATCTATTGAGCCATCATCTACCGGCCAGATGGCACCCTGGAAATATCTGGTGTCGGGAATCTCATAACCGAAATTCTCCTTTGCGTCTGAAGTATCGATGCCAATATAGGAAACCGAAGGGGGTAATAACCCTCGATATGGCTGCGCTCCGCATCCCACATCTAGAACGGTTCCGGAGCTTGAATGGAGTAACACAGTAAGGTCTCTCCATATCGAACCTGCCTGGAGATCGAAGAATCTTCTTATTACAGCAGCCGGACTTGTGGCATTTCCAAAAGTAAAAATGGGAGGTTTCCAGCTCTCCAAGTGCCTGTGCACCATGTTCGCACGATGTAATGATGGCGCAGGTGATTTAAATAATTGAGAAGGGCTCAAGGCAGATTCCGATCTTGTGCTGCCGCTCGAATTTCACCGTCTCGAATAATGCTTCTTCTTATGAAGTGTGGGCGCTGCTTAACTTCTTCGAATATCTTAGCTATATACTCGCCTATGAGTCCAATAGCAAAAAGATTGATTGAGCCAAAAAATAGAATGGTTAAAAGCAGAGTGGTGATACCCTGAGGCGCTAGATTTGGGAACAGCAGACGGGCGGCGATTTGAACCACACTGAGAAGAATCGTGATAATAAGCAGGATTGTTCCGAAATAACTTAACATAGAAAGCGGCGTATTGCTGAAGGAGAGCAGGCCCTTCTTTGCCCATCCAATATTTCGGGCAAAATTATTGGTGGTGTGCCCGAACATCCGCTCCGGCCGTACATAGTCGACCCCGGTTTGCTTAAACCCCACAAAAGCTCGAATCCCACGCAGGAACATATCTCGCTCTGGAAACTGCAGCACACATCCCACCACCCGCTTATCCATCAGCGAGAAATCCCCAGCATCGTGTGGAATGGTAAGATAGGAGAACTTATCGAAAACGCGATAGAATAGTTTATATGCTATCTGCATATGAAAAGGAGCTTCTCGCTTTACTCTTCGGCCATACACCACGTCGAATCCTGCCCGCCACTGTTCGACAAAATGCTCGATTAGTTCAGGTGGATCCTGCAGATCTCCATCAAGAAGGACGCACGCATTCTTTGTCGCTATCTCCATCCCACTGCGAAAAGCAGACTGTGAGCCGAAATTGCGTGAATGGGAGATACCGATAACGCGCCTATCCTTTCTCGATAACGCTCGAATCACCTCTTCACTATCATCAGGGCTGTTGTCGTTTACGAATATGATCTCGTATTCAATTTTCAACTTCTGAAACACTGCAGCCAAACGCTGGTGCATCACCTGAATCGCCTGATTGTCTTTATAACAGGCAACTATTGCACTGACAGAATGTTTGGTATCCAGTCCGTATTTTTTGGATGAGTTAAGGTAAATCTCTCTATTTTCGAGATTTCGATACCATTCTATCGTATACTGAAGGCCGTCGCGAAAGTGAGTGCGTGCGGTCCAGCCTAGCTTCTCTTTCGCCTGGGTAGCATTGGCGTACCAGTCAGCGACATCCCATCTTCGCTCCTGCAGCGAAAACTCGGGAAGTTCTGCAATCTGGAATAGTTCTCTGGCACATTCTGCCACTTCGCCAATAGTTGTTTTGCACCCGCTGCCGATGTTGAATGATTTTCCGTAGTCCTCTTGTTTTAGATTGAGAGCAGTATCAACAAATGCTTCGCATACGTCATCAACATACACAAAATCACGAGAAATTTCTGCGCGAACGAATGGAGGCAGTGCGCCGTTACATCCCTCCCGAACGATGGTCGGAATAAGTCGGGAGGAATCTTCCATCGGGCCATAGACAGAGTATAGTCGTAAGTTTGCGCAGGGAAATCCAAATTTACTCCCGTAGAAATGCAGGAGATTTGCTGAAGCCACTTTCGAGACGGCGTAGTCGCTATTTGGAGCGGGCAACGATATTTCAGGAGGTGCTGAGGCATTATCACCATATTCCGAGGAGCTTCCTGCATGGACATAGCAGGCGATATGATGAGGTTCAAGCAGTTCCAGGATTTTGGCCGTCAGATTGAAATTGGTCTGGTAGATGAGAGAGCCATCCATTTCGAACGAGTAAGCGCCATAGGCGACACAGTTGAAAACAGTTCTTGGACGAACCTCATTCAGAAGGTTTCGGAGATTCGTCTCCACCAATAGATCAACCGCACATAGATTTTCAGAAGGCAGCCCATCAATTCTCCATGCAGGAAGATGAGTCGCTGTACCTAGCACATCTTCACGCTGACTCAGGAGCGCCCGAAGTAGATTTGCGCCAATGAACCCACTGCCGCCAAGCACGAGGATGGGGCCTTGAAGCTTTGTAATTTTGTGCTGCCATGGGTTCATTTTACGCTTTAAGCAGAGACAATGCTGTCCGGGTCGAGTCCACACTCTTTTCGGTGGAACATCTGTGATCCGTAAGTATGCGAAATATATCCGCGAGCGCAGCGATGGGAAAAACGTGGGATAGATTCTCCTAGAAGTGCGAGCGCGTGACTAAGTGACTGACCTGCGCTTCCATGTTCACAGTGCTCTTCCGCAACAATCAGATGCTTGGTTTCGTGTAACTCATTCAGAAATTTGGTTGGAATTGATTCCAGTGCCAGCGGAAGTTCTGATAGAACCCACATATTCGGCCTCTTACTATCCTCTAGCAGCATTGCCTCTTTCAATATTCCACCTGCCAGCGGTCCGACAACAAGCAGTAGTGAACCATCTCCGCTAATGAGTTTACGCCAGGAAGAGTAAGGAGGCAGAATGAAGTTCGAAGGCAGTTCGCATCTTCCCAGGCGCAGATAGGCAGGATGATCAAATTGTGAAAGTTTGTTGATGATGACGGGCACATCTGCGGCGAATGCCGGAACAAAGACATGCATATTCGGCAGTGTGAGCAGGGCACCGTAGTCTTCCAGGGCGTGGTGTGTGGCTCCCATCGGCCCATAGGCGTAACCACCTCCGTTTCCAAGTAACTTCACTGGGAGATCGTGCAAGCAGACATCGTTTCGGATCTGCTCGAAAGGGCGGGCATAGAGAAACGGAGCAATGCTATATACCCACGGAATGAGCCCAGACCTAGCCATTCCTGCAGCCACAGAGACCATATTTTGTTCTGCTACCCCTGCATTTATGAAACGAGAACCTGCGGCTGATTTAAGCGGCTCGAGTGCGCCAAAACCTAGATCGCCCGTCAAGAATACAAATTGAAGATCGGAAGCGAGAGAGATCAGAGTTTCACAGAGCACATTTCTCATGATCTGCCCACCTCGTCGCATGCCTGATGGTACTGGGCTTCCGACATAGGCAGATAGTGCCATTCCATCTGGTTTTCCATGAAAGAGACACCACACCCTTTACGGGTGTTTGCAACTATTGCCACTGGCCCACAGATAATTGACTTACAGGCAGCGATGATATCATCGGCGTTGTGGCCGTCGATTTCAATAACTGCCAGCCCGAAACTTCTCAGCTTCTCAGTGATTCTGTCTAGACCCGCAACTTCCTGTGTACTGCCAAATCCCTGTAATCCATTCTTGTCCACAAGCAGTGTCAGGTGATTGAGCTTTTGATGATTTGCATAGTGAATAGCTTCCCATGTGGACCCTTCTTGCATCTCACCGTCCGAGAGGACACAGTAGACTTTGCCAGGGATTCCCCGCAGTTTTCGACCATGTGCCATTCCAGCAGCGAGTGACAGTCCGTGACCGAGACTTCCAGTGGCGAAAGGTATCTCAGAAATCCAGTTAGGCGCTGGATGCCCACTAAGGTGGCTGCCTTCGGAGTGGAAGGACTTCAAATCCAGATCACTTAGTATGCCCTTACTCCATAAGGTTGAATACAGGGCTCCTGCCGCATGCCCTTTCGAGAGTAGAAAGGTGTCCTCAGGCTGCATTACACGGTGGTGCAGCGCCATCAGGATATCTAGGCAGGAAAGGTTCCCCCCAATGTGCCCTACCTTGCTCTCGTAGTGCATGCGCAGGAGACGCAGTTTAGTTCTGCGGACGAGATCAGAGTACATTTCCTCAAATGGTTCTTTCGTCATTGCTGTTCTCTGGTAGTTCTATTTAGGGAGGGAGTACATCTCGATGAGGTAACCTTCCGGGTCTTTGAAGAAGAGCTGCATCGGCCCATCTGGGCGGGGGGATGGGCCTTTGAATTCTGTAATGCCCTTCTTTTCCAGAGCAGCCCTGGCCTCGAAAGCATCGTCGACGAGCAGTGCGAAATGGTGATGATCTCGTTTCGCCGGCTCTACATTGAGGTCTTCGATCAGATGCAGCTCCTGATTCCCAAGCGCAAACCATGCCCCCGGAAATTGGAAATCTGGACGCGGCAGACGAGGGAGTTCGAGTGTCTCGCCATAAAATTTAATCGCGCCTTCGAGG
>JANXSG010000029.1 GCA_025352825.1 Chthonomonadaceae bacterium
CTATTCGCAAAGCTGTCTAGCCGATTGCGCCACATTTCCAAAATTTCTGTACTGACCATAAAAGCACCTCCGAATTATGATGCTCTCATTATCCTACATTAGAGGATTGAAGTTGAAGGTGGCAAATATTGGACGCTTACGGTAAAGCAGCAATCAAATTTGTACTATTTTTGAGTTTTGCAATTACCTCATAATTTTCAACAATTCAGTTTTATCACTGTTTTCAGCCATCAATTCCAAACTATTCTCCCACGTAAAGGACTGAATATAAGGAGGCAATGGCTGATTTTTATTAAATCTGACTGAAGAAAGCGTTTTAATCAGCCGACAATATTAAACGAAGCTGTTACGAACTCACCACTTTTCTCCCCTTATCTGGCCATCGGTTCCAGAGTACAGCGATTTCATCGGAGGCCCCGGCGAGATGTTGATCAAAGAGTATGAAGCGTTTTCCCTGAAAGATTGCCTGCAGCAGGTGAGGAATGAGATGGGCTCTGAGGCCGTCATTCTCGAGACTCGCAAGTTCCGTAAGGGAGGCCTGCTTGGGTGGGGCGCCAAAGATGCCGTCTGTATCGTTGCTGCCACCGGTATCACAGTCCAGGACGATCTTCCCCAAAGTAATACGGGTGGCAACAGCCGTGGCCGTCAGCAATCACTTGGTGATTCTGCTGTGGTCCAATCTAAATCGGACAAACACGACGATTCCATCAATGCATGGCTCAAGGCAGCTTCCGAGCAGAAGCAGCAGGTGATTCGGTCATTGCCTCCTCCCACTTCGCCAATTTCAGAACACCAAAAACAGCCTAAGACTACATCAAACACCGTCGCCTCTGCGGCCGCTCGAAATGCCTATTCTCGTGCCGGAAATAAACAGTCTAAATTTTCTCCTGCGGCAAAGAATTTCGTACAACCTGCAGAAGCAATAGTGAATAATGGCTTCACTGAAGACTCAAACTCCTCAAAGAAGATTTTTCATAACCCATCCAACACAGCGAATTCTTCATCGAATCAAGCTGCTTCGAATGGCCGGTCGGTGCAGGGATCAGGCTCAACGCTGTCTGGTAATCAAGCAGCCACTTTGGAGCGTGCGATACAGGCAGCAGTGCCTTCGAAAAATATTGATCAGGAGCGTATCGCGGCGCTTGAACGTACGATGCAAGAGATCCGCGATACTCTGACAGCGCTTCATCAGAATCAAATCACCAGTGAAGAACGTACTGTTTCTGCGGTGATGTCGGCCGTACAACCTTCTCTCTCTGGTCGGCATTTATTGGAGAGTGAGCCAGCTCTGCTTTCAAGATTCCCTGATCTTTACGAGAAGCTGGTGTCGAGCGGAGTTTCTGCTGACTTGACCAATGAACTGCTGGAGTCGCTTCCAGATTTTTCCGCCTGGAGTGAAGAGGCAAGGCCATCACTTGCTGAATCTGCGCTGCGTGATGTGATTACGCGCCGAATGCCCACTGGCGGCCCGATTGGACTCCAGGCAGGGACTTTGAAGGCTGTGGCGCTTATCGGCCCGACGGGAGTGGGGAAAACGACTACTATCGCGAAGCTTGCAGCGCACTATGCGCTGGTCGAGGGCAAACGGGTGGCGCTGCTTACGGTGGATACTTATCGGATTGCGGCGGTGGAGCAACTGAAGATTTACAGCCAGATTATCGATATTCCGATCGGTGTGGCGTACAGCCAGACTGAGGTGCTTGCGGCGGTGGAGCAGTTCAAGGATTACGACCTTTTGCTGATAGATACGGCTGGGAGGAGCCATCATAATGTGATGCAGCTAGGCGAATTGAAATCGCTGCTGGAGTCGGTTCGCTGCGAGACCCATCTGGTTCTTTCGGCTTCGACGAAGGATCAGGATATGCTGGGTGCGGTTCAGAAATTCTCCGCGGCGGGGGTCGACAGATTGCTTTTCACGAAGCTGGATGAGACGAACTCATACGGTACGCTTTTGAATACGGTGGATGCTACCGGAATACCGCTCTCCTACTTCACGACCGGGCAGAAAGTGCCCGAGGACATCGAGCCCTCCGACCCGTCTCGTTTTACGGATATGCTCCTCGGTAATTGAGACATCACCCCAGGTTCTCCCTCATCCCCTTTAAAAATCCCGGGTTCAAACCCGGGTTTTTTTTGCTCGCACCGCCTACCCTTCTCCCAAAAAAAGGAGAGGGGGAGTTTGCAATCATTAGTTTATGTATTCCATGAATTTCTGCTATTCGTTCAGTTTCCTGTCGTATCATTTAAAGATATGGCATATGTGAGGTGGATGTATTGATTGTATTGATCCACATTTGACAGTGTAGCTGTATCGATAGTATAATAGGGTTATTGATGAAGAAGGAGTTGTGCTATGTCTCAGCCTGTTACAGTTCGCTTATTAGATCCTACTGCCGATGAGTTGCGATTGATAGCTAGCCGTGAACATCGTTCGGTAAGTGAGATTGGTGCGCGTTTTATTGATGAGGGTCTTCGCCAACTGCGTTTTCTCTATATCGAGTTTCGTTCTTTCAATGGGGAGCGCCATGCCTGTATCAAGGGGGCTTTACAAGTCTGGCAGCTTATCATGGTCGCCAAGGATTATGGGATGGATATCGAGAAGGTGGCTGAACATCTGGAGCTTAAGCGGGAACAGGTTCAATCTGGATTTCTCTATTACGACAAGTATCCTGAAGAGATAGACCAGGCTTTGGAGGAAAACGATCTGGGGTATGAGCGATTGAAGGCTATGCTGCCAAATCTGCGGTTATATTCTATGCCTGCTGATTTGAAATCGGCGGTCGATTGAGATGCTTTCTTTCTTATTGGATGAACAGATTTCGCATGTGGTCGCGGAGCAGGTACGCTTGAAACGCCCAGATATTCGTATCGAAAGTGTACTACACTGGCAAGAAGGCGATTTGAGTGGTGCTGCGGACGTTATAGTTCTCTCGGTTGCGCATCGTGAACGTCTATCGCTGGTGACATATGATCAGAAATCAATTCCTCCTCTCTTAATGGAGTTGGCTATGAGTGATGGACATCATAGTGGAGTAATCTTTGTTGATAAAAACACGATTCCTTCGGATAGTATTGGTGTATTGGTACAGGCTCTAATCGCTTTTTACGATCATTACAATGCCCTTATTTGGACTGATATCGTCATGTTTCGTTCTCCTTCTAACGTTTAACCTCACCCAATCTGTTAGACGCGGTACTAAAGTACCGGTCTGGATTTGCATAGCCCATCTCTGGTCGCGTAGGCTCCCTGTATGGGCTGATGATTCATGGTGTATCTATCATCCAGAATATGGTAGTATCGGAAATGAGTTCACAAGCTTTTAGATTGAGATCCGAAGTAGTAATTCACAGATGTATAATTCTTTTGCATTCCATAAATATTTCCAATACGATATTCAGAGTGACTTGATAGGTATACCCAAAATGGGAGCTTGTTTTTCAAAACATGCAAGACACTGAAGCAGTACCCGAAAATATAAAACGCCTCATTCGAGAAGTAGGACGACGAAGTCCGATATATTCTCTTGCGTGCCAGGCATCCGAAGCAAAACTTCCCTATGCAAAGAAGATCGAATTGCTGATGACTTTTCTTTCATGACCATCGGATATTCTTTGGAAAGGGCGCGTTCTGGGTGCATGGATACTCAGCCGTGTAGAATTAGATACAGAACAAACTGTCGAAACCACACAGATAGTAAACATACTAACTTATGTTCTGAAAAACAAGAAGCAGTTGGGTAAACGCATTATAAAATGCAGTATACAGTACGGTCTGCATGTTCTACCATTGACCTTACTAATGGCAATTGATAATACATTGAACGAGATTCATCGTGATCATAGTGTTCATCTGTGGTGGGAAGTCTTAGGATTCTCAATCTTCTGGGGTGGAGGATCAATTTTAGCAGGAACATTTCTGTTTTCACCGCTTCTGTTTCCGTTGTCAATTGTTTGGGACAATAATCACCTAAATCGGGTTCGTGCAGAATGCGCTCGTTCGCTTGAAGTTCTCCGACAGGCAGAAAGCATTTCAGTTCTTGCTTCGACTATATTTGACTCTAGTCCGCAGGTGAGGAAAGCATCCTTTGAGGCATTATCCAGCGTTTTACCTACTCTCGAAAGTTCCGATTACGGGCAGTTCGATGGCAGTATCACGATGCTCTTATGCAAGCTCCTGAAAGATTCGGATGAACATTTTGTTGTGCAAGTTATGGAAGCATTGGGCAAAGTAGGAAGTGGTAAAGCTGTCCCTCATGTTACGCGTTTAGCGGAAAAAAGTTATTCCCTAGTATACAAGAAACAGCACAATATATACTTCCTATTCTCATAATGCGGCATCAACAAGAACAGGCGACGGCAACTCTTTTACGCTCATCAGACGGTGCGGTAAATGCTCATAAAAAGACGCTGCTCCGACTCTCAAGTGAAACAGAGATTGCAAAAGAACTGCTTCTTCGTCCCACAAGCGAGAATGACTGATCCGTATTATTTCGACTTTATTACATCACAAATCTTATTCGCATTAAATGTTACAGTCGTTCTTTATGGCAATGAGGAACCATCCCAAGTATGGTTGGGATCTGGATAGAAAGTGATGCCAGCATACTCTGGTCCATATCTTACAACCACAAGCCAACCTCCTGGCACTTTCGCCCGTCGCAATGAGAAGTATATATCGCTTTGTGGCAGATCCTCTCATTTCATTTCCTTCATTTCCTTCATTTCGTACATAGTTTTGAAACACGAATCTGCTCACCTATATAATGGCACACAGGGAATACCCTGCGATATATTCACATTCGATTTCTACGATTGTGAGCTATCTGTAAATATTTTACTGAACGTGCTATCGGTATTTTCCGTTTTTGACTTCATTCATTGTAGAGCTAAATATACATTATTATGAGGTCGATAAAGATGTACGATGACGACTGATAGATGACGACATCGGAGGATTGCCTGTATCTTGAAGTTGGGCACAATTTGATGGGATAGTCAGATTATTAGTAGAATTGCAGTTGCCCAGATGTGGCGCAGGAGGATGTGGAATAGAAAAGTGATATCACACAATACTGTTAACAGTAACATTCCCACCATCCATGACGTCTACGTAGAGGCGTAAACCGTGCAATAGGGACATACCTAATAATACATCCCCGTCTGTTTCCTGCACCGGAATAGAAATTTCCTGCCCATTCCAATGCATTACACCATCAAATACGCGAACTCGAATAGGATTGCCGTCCGCTAGATACATAGGCAGGGAGTATTGATATGAAAGACCGAGATCAGCGATTATTGCAGGTGGCAAAGTGAGATATTCGGAGTAACCCGTATCCAGGACAGCAGAAACTTCCTGCTTATTTCCATGCGCGCCAAAAATGCTTATTTTGACCAGAGCTTCTTTGTTTGAGGTAACTTCTCCTATTTACAAGACTGTACTGCCTTAACCCGTCCACCAATACGTCCAACCACAGAAAATCCGATGCGAAGAACACCTATGACAGCTTCGGCTTTACGGGATAATATCTTGTGTGCGGCTTTATGATAATCGCTTCCAATCTCATATTCGCCCGTTTCAATATCTATCGCAATATACTGTCCAAAATATACTGTTTCGAGCTGCGAACGCAATCGTTGTTGATATAGCTCCTCAGCACGCTGTACTGTTTCGTCGGCACTGTAACGAGATTGACTAATAGGCATAATTTTATCTCCTTCCAACATACACGCGCATTACTATACGTTCCATTTCAATTATACATCACAACCTACGACTTCTTCATGTCTCGTTCAATCAGTAAAACTCTCCGCATAATACTTGACACAAATACTATCACCTCTGTCCCTCAATATCAGTTGACCAACCGAAATAAAAAAATAGAAAATCACTATACAATGTTATCGCATATCCATTTCCCCCACTAAAGTTACTGGCTTCAAATTCCGATAGATTTATAGGAACCTTTGTGTATTGCACGGATTAAAATCGGCAGCAATACACGCTTCAATGAACCTTCGCGCTTCCACCAATCACTGATAGCTCAATCTTACCCCATCAGAGATGCCGGAGCGTACATCGGGAGAGAGAAATGCCCTTACGAATCGAAACGTCAAAACAGGGAATCGTCTGGAACGGATCATTCTTTGTTACGCATAGCCTGGCACTGGTGAACCGGGAGCTGTCTCTTGCACTGCTAGATTCACCTCTGTTTAAGACTCGTTTTGAACTAGGAATTCAGCACTACGAAACTCCCACGTTTGATGCGCGCTCGAATCCTCGATTTCCCGCACTGAACGATGCGATGCGTAAATTTATTAAGTCACCCGCAGTCACTATAAGTCACAAATGGCCACCAAATTTCACGATGTCTCCCACGGGCAGACTTGTTGAGATCCTCCCCTGGGAGTTCGGATCTATTCCGAAGCAGTGGCGGGATGCCATCAAAGAATCTGTGGATGAAGTATGGGTTCCCTCTAAATTTGTGCGGGACTGTTATATCGAAGGCGGTGTGCCCGGAGAAAAAGTGGTGGTGGTCCCCAACGGGGTCGACACTACACGTCTGAACCCAAATGTTACTCCGTACAACTTCGATTCGAATCCAAAAACTGACCATCTGCGCCCAGAAACCTACAAATTTCTGTTCGTGGGGGGAACCATCAGTCGAAAAGGTATCGATATTCTTCTCGATGCCTATGATAGAGCATTCACGGTTAAAGATGACGTATGTCTCATCATTAAGGATTTCGGAACCAGCAGTTTTTACGCAAACCAGGGCATGAGCACCCTCATTCAGGCGCTGCAGCGCAAGCCCGGTGGCGCTAAAATTATCTATCTCACCGAAGATATGCCCGACACTGATATCGCGGGACTCTACACCGCATGCGACTGCCTGGTTCATCCCTATCGCGGGGAAGGCTACGGGCTGCCTATCGCGGAAGCCATGGCATGTGGAAAGCCGGTCATCATCACAGGAGCAGGCGCAGCGATCGATTTTGCAAACGAATCTAACGCCTATCTGATTGAGAGCAAACGGCAGTATCTCCCACAGATGCAGATTGGTGACCTCGAAACTGTAGGAACTCCTTTCCTAGAACAACCGAATACAGCTGCATTGATTGAACTGCTGAAACATGTTCGCGACAATAGCGTTGAAGCAAAGCATAAGGGTGAGAAAGCCGCTGCCAATATCGCTTCGAATCACACCTGGCATAATGCAGCCGCCATCGCGCTGGATCGCCTCATTGCTCTCGCTGACCTTCCTTCAAAGGTTAACGAGCGAAAGTCCATCACCCTGCCGCAGGGATTTGGCAATCTGCGAATCAATGGCGGGCCGGCAGCTCCTCCTTCTCCTCTACTCAAAACTATAAACACTTACGAAGATCGCAAACAAGCTGCCCTTCGGAAAGCAAGAGAAGGTGCGTGGGAAGAGGCAGCTGTGTCCCTTGAAGCCTGTTTGGTCGAAAGGCCAAAAGACTGGGATGTCATCAATGCATTTGCAGTTGCTCTCTTCAGGTGCGGCAAAAGCGATCGTGCGGTGACCATGCTTCAGGATGGAATAATGACCGCTCCCAGCCCGCGTGATTTCTATCACAATTTAGCTTTCATACTCTCTGCAGAAGGCCGATTCGAAGAGGCATTGGAGAACTGCTCAAAAGCCCTGTCTTTCTCCCCCGACCAGGAAGAAATTCGCGCCACAATGGAAAAAGCCAGAGATGGAGTGCTGAAACAGGCACGGAAAATTATGCGAAGCTACCCAGATAAAGATCGATCGCTGGCAAAAAAAGATCCTGAATATCGGCGTTTGATGGAGCTCTATCAGGGCGCAGAAGTATCGCTGACTCTTCCTGAAGTTATCACATCGGCTGCTGTCCC
>JANXSG010000040.1 GCA_025352825.1 Chthonomonadaceae bacterium
AGTTCGAGAACTCCTGAACCCAGTCCGCCAGTGGCGACACCTTCCTCAATAACGATCAGCTTTCTAGTGCGTTTTGCTACATCGATGATCGCAGCTTCGTCGAGAGGTTTCGCCCATCGCAGGTTGATAAGCTCGACACGCACACCTTCCTGTCGGAGCGTTTTCGCTGCTTCGTATGCTGGTGCGACCATACTGCCGTAGGCGAGTATCGCAATATCATCGCCGCGCATAATGGTTTCAGATTTACCGTACTGAATTGGTTCAAAATCCTTACCCCAATCGACGGAAGGTGTATTTCCGCGTGGATAGCGTATCGCGATCGGGCTGGAGTGTGAACCGACCACATGCTCCTGAACCATATATCGCAGCATCGCTTCCATCTCTTCACCATCTTTTGGGGCAAGCTGAGTCACATTCGGAATGGATCGCAGGAAAGCGATATCGAAGACTCCATGATGTGTAGGCCCATCATCGCCTACCAGACCCGCTCGATCCAGGCAGAATAGAACCGGCAGATTCTGCAGTGCCACATCATGCAGGATAATATCGTAGGCTCGCTGCAGGAAGGTGCTGTAGATCGCGGTGATGGGTTTCATCCGCTCGGCAGCCATCCCGGCAGCGAAACATACGGCGTGCTGTTCAGCGATAGCGGTATCGAAATAACGGTCGGGGTAGGCCTCTTTGAACTTACTCAAACCTGTACCATCAGGCATGGCAGCCGTGATAGCTGCAATTCTTGAGTCCGTTTTAGCTAAATCAATTATAGTTTTGCTAAATACATTCGTCCAGGTAATGCTGCTGGACTTCGGTGCATTCGAGTTAACGACAGCCTCTTCGAACATGGGTGGAGTGACGGCATGCCATTTTCGCGCATTCGCCTCGGCTGCATCGAAACCCTTGCCTTTGGTGGTTCGGAGATGAACAAAAACTGGGCCGCTCATCTGCTTTATCTGATGGAACAGATCGATGAGTAGATCAAGATTATGGCCGTCCACGGGGCCGATATATTTGTAACCAAGCTCTTCGAATAGCACGCCAGACTGATTTGGCGAAACAAGATGTGTAAAATTGTGCTTCAGCATCGAGCCCGCAGCACGTGTCAGTGCTCGCCCAGGGGAACCAGGAACCATCTTTAACACATTCTTTGTTTGAGCTTCGACGTTCTGGTAGAGAGAAGTGACACGGATTTTTGCAAGATAGGTCGCGAGCGCACCCACACTTTCCGCAATGCTCATCTCATTATCGTTCAGTACGACGGTGAAATTCCGACCGCTGTGCCCGGCGTTGTGCAGACCTTCAAGTGCAAGGCCGGCGGTCATAGAGGCATCGCCTATCACAGCGAGGACATTCTCCATGTTCGTGCGGCCCTTCATATCTCGGGCTGCCGCGAAACCGTATGCCGCCGATATGCTAGTGCCTGCATGCCCCGCGCCGAAGAGGTCGTATTCACTCTCTTCACGGCGCAAGAATCCGCTGAGTCCGCCATACTGTCGTAGCGTGCTAAATTTATCGAGGCGGCCAGTGAGCATCTTATGTGCATAGCACTGGTGGCCGGTATCCCAAATTATTTTATCGTTAGGCACGGAATAGACCGTGTGAAGTGCCAATATCAGCTCCACTGCGCCTAGATCAGAGGCAAAATGCCCACCTGTTTTAGAAAGATTATCGACGATTGCCTGGCGGAGTTCATCAGCTACCTGCTTCAGCTGCTCTCGTGAGAGAGATTTGAGATCAGCAGGACTCTGAATCTTCGTTAGCAGTTCATACATGCGTAATTTGCCCCTTGATATAAAGCCGAACTGTTCCAAAAGGAACAAGTCTACTGATTGCGATTGTACCCTTTTGTATGTTCGGAGTCAATTACCCGGTTCAATTCACTTAGAAAACTACTATAAAGCAAGAAAACCTTTTCTATTGGAACCTCATTTTTTGAACCGCAAAGCCCTGTGTGCCCTCTGTGGCCTCAGCGGTTCAAAAATGGAGGAGGCTTGAGAGGATAGGACTCATGATTGACTTCAGCTATTCCAGGAGGGTACAATTCTGCTATATTAAAGCACTAATTGCTCAATAAAGTTAGGAGATTTTCTGCATGTCCGCCTCCATAGATTCCCCGTTTGTATCCACTGCTTCGCAGTTCGAATACCTGCAGGCTTCCGACCCTGAAGTCTACGATATCACTCTCAAAGAGATACGAAGGCAGAAAGCTGTCGTCCGACTTATTCCCTCGGAAAACTACACTACCCCCGCTGTGATGCAGGCGATGGCGACAGTATTTTGCAACAAATATTCTGAAGGCTACCCCGGCAAACGCTACTATGAGGGAAACGAACTTATTGATCAGATTGAAAATCTGGCCAGGGATCGTGCGACACAGCTTTTTGGCGCGGATCATGCGAATGTTCAGCCTCACAGTGGTTCTCCAGCGAATATGGCAGCATACTACGCTCTGATGAAGCCTGGCGACAAGGTTCTGGGAATGCACCTTCCCAGTGGTGGCCACCTCACTCATGGCTGGGGCGTGAACTTCAGTGGAATTCTTTACAAAGCTTTCTATTATGGTTGTAATCCTGAGCAGGGAATTACCGGCATGAACGCGGAAACGGGGATGCTTGATTATGATGAAATATTGGCGATTGCAAAAAGAGAACGTCCGAATGTAATCTTTGCGGGAGGAACTGCCTATCCGCGCACCTGGGATTTCAAGCGATTTCGTGAAATAGCGGACGAAGT
>JANXSG010000050.1 GCA_025352825.1 Chthonomonadaceae bacterium
CCTCACCCCCCGTCCCCCTCTCCCGAAGCTTCGGGAGAGGGGGTGACTGTTTTAAGGGGCTTTTCAGCGACAGGCTAAAGCCCTACGCTTGAAAAAACAAGAGTCCCCGGGACACGAATCCATGTCCGCGGGACATTTGCACTTTATGGCGAAGGGCTTTAGCCCGTCGCGAAAACTTTAACCTAACGCCTATTGGGATCGGGGGGGGCGATTTGGTTATTTCAATTAATCCCGATACAGGGCTTCCAACTCTTCAAGATGCTTGATTATAACCTGGCCTCGGCGCAGTTTTGCAGTAACGGTCATCTCCCCGCTAGAAAACGAGAAAGGCTCTGGCAGCAGAATGAACTTCTGAACCTGCTCGTGAGGAGCAAGGTCTATAAGCGCCGCATGAATTCTCTGGTTATAGAGCTCCACCACATCTGGTCGCTTAATAAGCTCTACAATGGATAGAAGTGACAGATTATGATTTTCAGCCCATTCCATGAGAGGAGCGGCAGCCGGAATAATGAGTGCGCTCAGGAACTTCCTGCCATCGCCGTAGATACATGCCTGCTCAATAAATTTATCAAAACAGAGCAGCCCTTCCAGCTGCTGTGGTGCGATATTCTTACCATATGCGTTCACCAGGATATCTTTCTTGCGATCTGTAATGTGCAGAAATCCTTCGCTATCCATATACCCAACATCGCCCGTATGGAACCAGCCATCTGCATCGATAACTTCTTTGGTCGCATTGGGCTTGTTCCAGTAGCCCTTCATGATATGCGGGCCTCGGGATAGAATTTCACCATCCTCGAGAATCTTCACTTCTACATGCTCAACAAGGCTTCCTGCCGACCCCTCACAGTGCTTATCTTCGAAGTTGAATGAGATAACTGGGCTGGACTCTGTGAGGCCGTAGCCCTGATAGACGGGTATTCCCGAATCCCAGTAGAATCTCTCTATTTCTAGTGGAAGCGCCGCTCCACCGCTGCCGCAGAATAGAATTCTGCCACCGAGTATCTCCCGAAGGGCTTCGGGATGGCCAGCCTCTTTAAGCGAGCGCGCAGCCATGGCAAACTTCTCATGAATTCTGGGTACTGCGCTGAACTGCTGCGGGCGAATTTCCTGCAGATTCTGGGCAAATTTCTCCACACTCTCTGCCAGCGAGATCACTCTTGCCTGCGCAAAACCGAAGTAGAGATCGCAGGTTCGCGCGTAGACGTGGCTGAGTGGGAGGACAATGAGCGAGAGCAGGTCTTTATATTTTTCGGCGGGATAGAACTTCGCAATTGCTTCAATATTTGAGGTGAAGTTTTCATGTGTGAGCATGACTCCTTTAGATTCGCCGGTTGTACCAGATGTGTAGATAATCGCTGCTACGTCTTCAGGGCGAATACAATCCAGCCTTGATCTTACCATATCTGGATTTGCAGCCAGTTCCACGATGCCTGATTCTACAAAATCACTAAAGGAAACTATTTCTGGTAGTTTTACTTCATCGAAAATAACAATTTTCTGAATCGATGGAAGATCATTCAAGACTGTATTGAGCTTGTCTAACTGATCCTCAGTGGAGACAAAGACTATCATCGGGGTGCTGTCTCTAAACTGTTCTAAAATCTGCGCCGTACTTAAAGGGGCATGCAAAGCAACGTTGATAGCTCCGACAGACATTATGCCCATGTCTGCGGAGATAAACTCGGTTCTATTCTCTGAAAGAATTCCAACGCGGTCGCCCTGTTTCACGCCCAGCTTGAGGAGTGCTGCAGCAACACCTGCAACATCTTCGGCAAGTTCGCTCCAGTTTATATCTTGCCACTGTCCTTCAAGCTTTACACGAAGTATTGGTTTCTCAGCATATCGAACGCTCTGATCAAAAAATAGTGCAGGCAGTGTGTGTGGATTCAACATTGATTCTTTCAGCAGTTCTATTACTATATTTTATCTCGGATTTTGATTTCAGCAATCAGTATTCTGGCAATTTGTCCGCAAATTCTTTCCCCGAGATACTACCTATATAATTCCATATATTCACTATTCGAGTAAACGGGTTATTATCCCTTCTGAGATAGTTTGATTTATACTGAGCTTAATACCTTCAATATGTTACGTTCACATCAGTATTTGATTACTAGACTTATCTCCGACATAGTGTGCTGTGAGTAAAAAACCTCCTCATATCTGAGGAGGTTTTAAGGACTGATAATGAATTAATTATTTAAAGTTCGTTCCGATTCATTTTTCCCCCCACAATCCTTCATTATAAGCATCCTCTTTGAGTTCACCAGTTGCGTTATACGGTAGTCCAAAATACCAGAAATTGCTGGGAGGAAAGCCCTGAAATAGTGTTTTAAGTGTTGGTATTAGCATTTCCTCGAACTCTTTATCTAGCTGACTAAGTTTGTTAGATAAAGTGAAATCAGGTACGAAACCCTCATCTAGTAATTCCTGAATAATTTGATGGCTACTTAGATCATTATCATAATCGTATATGGTAAAATCATATCCTTCCTTTACATGAGATATAAAAGTAAGCGTACAATAATATACACCTTATTTTTTATGCGATATATTGGGTAGAGTGGGATGTGGGATTGATTTGCAGGTATTTATGAATTTGTGGGTTTTAGTGGCGTGCTGCATCTTGCCTTGACAGTATCGGCCCATGGGAGCAGAAGTTCCAGAGCTTGTGGGTTCTTACAGTTAATATTTGGGAGCTCTTCGAAGAGGTAGGTCAGGTAACTGAACGGATTCAGGCCATTCTCCTTGGCGGTCTCCACGATACTGTAGATGATGGCACTCGAACGTGCGCCCCGAGGAGTATTCGCAAACAGCCAGTTCTTTCGGCCGATCACAAACGGCTTAATCGAGCGCTCTGAACGGTTGTTATCCAGCTCCAGCCG
>JANXSG010000064.1 GCA_025352825.1 Chthonomonadaceae bacterium
TGCCAGGCTGTTCGGGAAGGCTGAGATGGGCATGGGCGCGGCTATGATAGGCGTCTTGATCTCGTGGTTCTGGCAGTGTCTGCAGGCGTAATTGAAGCTGTTGTGCAGCACTAAGAAAACCTGCGCAGGAATGATTTTGATTTCTCGTCGTACATCTTTGCCCATCTCATGGAGAGGGGGAGCTAGAGCGGTAGTTGGTTCTCTCTATTCCACGCAGTGGAATAGAGAGAGGTGAGAACAATTTTAAAAATTAAAAGCTAATCCCGTAATTCAGTCACCCCCTCTCCTATTTTTGGGAGAGGGGCTGGGGGTGAGGAACTCCTGACACTACAATCGCCCGCCGTTCACTCGAACCCACTGCCCTGTGACGAACCCGGAGAGATCACTAACGAAAAACAACACTACATTCGCGACATCCTGAGCAGTTCCAAATCGACGCAGTGCGGTAGTGTTGATGATCTCAAGCTGGCGATCGGTGTAAGATTCGGGATTCGAATTGGGATCGGTTCCGGATTTATCCGTATGGCCCGGGCTTACCGTGTTGACTCTGATTCCACGCGGGCCTAATTCCTGAGCCAGAACCGTGGACATATGGTTTGCGGCAGCTTTACTGGCTCCATACGATGAAAGTCCCTCCATCGGGTCGTGCCCGGCGCCAGAGGATATAAATACGATACTGCCGTTCTTCTGAATATGAGGAGATGCAGCTCGTACCATATAGAACGCGCCATGTACATTCACGTCGAACGGGCGAATCCAATCCGCCGAAGTCATTTCTGTAAGAGGTCCACCCGCCCCGACTGCCGCATCAAGTATGAGATAATCAATCACTCCATCAAGCTTTTCGGATATGGTTTTGAAAGCCTCACCCACCTGATCTTCAACAGCAATATCGGCTTGGACAATGAAATGCCCTGCCGAAGAAATGGCGTTCAGTTCGGCCAGTGTGCTCTGAGCTGTATCCTCGTCCGAACGGTAGATTGCCGCTATCTTCGCACCCGATTTCGCTAGAGTTAGCGAGATTATTCTGCCAATTCCGCGCGTCCCGCCAGTGATAACAACACTCTTGCCGCTTAAATGGATATCCAATTTCCTACCTCCTCTTGGTTCCCTGAATATATCGTTGCGCCTGACATTAAACCTGTAGTATAATCTATATTAAACCGAGTATAATTCGTTGTAAACAGATGACACTCAGGAAACCATGATCTGTGCTTTTCCGTAGAACTATCTAAGCGGGAGTATTACCACGGAAAGTTATCATCAAACTATCAATAGCCCTGCATCCGTCTTTATGGGCATAGGCTCCAGCCTTGGTGACCGGGAAGCACATCTTCGTAATGCAATAAATGCGCTGCGATACGGAACTGATTGCAAAATTATAGCATTATCATCCATATACGAATCTCCGCACATGGGGTTAACACCTGGTGATTCGGAGCGGTACCCAGCTCATTTGAACTGCGTGGTTCACATAGAGACGACCCTTAATCCCCTTTCGCTGCTCGCCCTCATTCACTGCATTGAAGAGCAAGGAGGTCGAATACGAACGGAGCATTGGGGACCGCGAACTATAGATGTTGATATCCTGGTTTATAGAGATGTTGTGATAGCTGCCAAGGATCTGGAGCTGCCTCATCCCGGTATTGAGAAAAGAGCATTCGTAGCAGTTCCGCTTGCCGAAATCGCTGGTGATCTGGTTCTAACTTCAGGGAAGACGGTGGCTGAAATAGCCAATTCAGAGCAAATTCGAGAGCAGAGCTTGGCACAGGTTGGATCATATGAACTTCTTTTATGAAGCGGTAGATACAAACGGAGAGACTGTCGTAGGGAAAGTGGACGCCACCAACGAGTCCGATGCTCGCAGGCGTCTGCGTCAGCGAGGATTCGATCCACAGTCAATAGCTGCTGATCCCGCATCGAATCAGCTGGCCGTCAAGCCCATCCTGAACGTCTCCGATGAGATAGTATTTCCGGACATAAATACCACCCAAACGATTGAAGCTGCGAGCACGCCATTTGCTCAGCCGATCCAAATTGTGCATTCATCTCCTATGCTGGATAGTATCGCGCACCAGACCGTGTCAGCCACTCCAGTTCAGCAGCAGAATACCAATAAAATCGGGAACATCACGCTGGCAGGCAATGCAGCGAAAACAGTCTCCAAATCTGCTCTTGTCCAACCCAAGCCATCGGGGCTTCGAGTGGTGCAGGGCGGACCGCAGGTGCAAACCTCTAAAAGAGGCGGAGCCGGCACTAAAGACCAGCTTCTGTTTTTCCAGCAGTTAGCCTCTCTTGTTCGTGGTGGAATCACGATCTATTCTGCACTGGAGAATCTTGGTCCGCGCACTGCCAACAAGAACCTTCGAGATACTGCACTGGAGATGGCCGAAATCGCCCGAAAAGGCGGGGCGATTTCTGATGTGATGGAGCAAAATCCCAATCTATTTCCAGATCATGTCACCGCCATGGTGAGATCGGGTGAAATGGGCGGTTTTCTAGAGATTGCGCTGGAGGAAGTCGCCACCGCTATCGAGCAGAATATCGCACTCTATCGTTGGCAATGGGTGCCGAAACTGATGGCAGTACAGTCTCTGTTCATGGTAGCTCTGGCACAGCCACTTTTTCCAATCGTATTTCCAGATGCCGAGTTTGGCAGGTATCTCACGCTGGTACTGCTCAGGAATATACCGATAGCGCTCATTCTTTTAGGTGGAATATCTCTAGCGAATAAGAAGCTGCAGACACCGCAGTACCGAAGATTCAGAGACAATATCTCGCTCAAAACCCGTCCGTTCGGTGAACTTCAAAGGAAGACAGCTATCGCAGCCTTTGTACGCACTCTAAGGCGCATGTTCAATGCAGGCGTCACTCCCATACAGGCCTGGGAATGTGCCATGAACACATCTTCCAACCTGGTAATACGTGAGAAGCTTGGAGATTCGTACGGGTTGATGCAGCAAGGGGCGTCACTTCCAGATGCATTTGCCGCAACCGGACTATTTACAAATTCGGTCGACCAACTGATAATGACAGGGCACCACTCAGGTGAAATAGTAGAATCCCTGGATAAAATTGCAGCCTACTACGATCAGGACATACAGCAGGCAACCCGTAAGAGCCAATTTATGATCTTCAGACTCGGGCTGCTTGCTATGCTTATTCTAGGTGGCGGTGCCCTTATCTGGATGACGCATACATATTTTAGCGGAATATTCGGCTATATCGATAAGATGTTCGGAACCGATTGATTTTATCTACTAGAAGAGGCGAAAAAGCTATGCCAGTTTTTGCATACAGCGCGAAAGATAAGAACGGTAATTTGGTGGACGGCTCCGTCGAAGCCGGCTCTATGCCGCGTGCTACGGAACAGCTTATTACTCAAGGATACGAGCCGATTCAAGTTCAGCTCAGTGCACCTCAGTCTGATGCCACTGTTGAGATTCCCGCACAGTCCTTGCGTCCGGCACTTGTCGATCTTAGTCAGCCAGCAGATCAGATGCATGCGGCCGCTAGCGCAGCGCACGGTGGTCAGATTGTATCGAATTCGGATTATATCACCCAGCAGCCACTGGAGCCCTGGCAGCGTGGAGGCGCAGTCCCACAGCCTTCCATTTCAGGACCTCAGCCAACGATACCCATCACTCTTCCGACGCAGTCAATGGGTGCGGCAGCACTTACTTCTGTGCATCAAACGATTTCAGCTCCAGCGGCAAATCGAAGCGGGGGCCTATCGGCAGCGAGCCGGCGGGAAGTGGCTAAAGATTCCCAGCCTTCCCTCGCCCAAAGATTTAATGAGCGAATCGTCTATCCGATCTTTTCAGGCGTTATCCTCAAAGAGATGGCTCCTTTCTACAGGCAGTTTGCAACCCTTATCAATGCCGGACTGTCAATTCATCAATCGCTCATCGGGCTGGAAGCAAACACTCAGAATAAAAAGCTGAAAGATGTTGCGCAAGCCGGCTATAAGCACGTTCAGAGCGGCGGTAAATTCTCGGAGGTGATGGCATCCTACCCCTGGATATTCCCTCCTATGCATACAGAGATGATTCGTGCAGCAGAGCTGGGAGGTATGCTGGACGACACGCTGAAGCAAGTTGCGAGCTATGTGGAACACGAGTTGGAGATTCGTCGAATGATCAGCAGTGAGACATTCTATCCGAAAATGGTTCTTTTTGCTTCGCTGATGATCATGGGGAAGAGCGGCCTCTCAGGAATGCCCGCCTTTTCAAATCTAGTCCTGGGAGGCATGGGCAAATCCTCCTATGGCACCATGGACTACTTGAACGACACGGTTTTCTTCGGTTTGGAACTATTGGCGCCGATATGGATTGCCTCTGTGATATTCCGGCTGTTCTTCTTTAATAGCACCGCCGTGCGTGAAGCATACGATCAGTTTAAACTCTCCATACCTGTAATCGGCAAACTTATAAAAATGTTCACGGTAGCCAAGTTCCTGCGAATATTTTCAGCTCTATACCGGACGGGATTTGCTATGGGAACTGCGATGGAGATAGCAGCCGCCTCTTCTGGAAATTCGATGATTCGCAAAGTGTGTTCGGAAGCAGTGATCGCTGCTGAACATGGCCAGATGGTTTCGGTTGCGCTCCGAAAATCTCGTTTTTTCGAACCTCTTGTTCTGGATATGTTCCACACCGGCGAGACAACGGGTAATCTCGATGCGCTCCTGGATAAAATGGCGGATTACTATGAAGCGGAAGGTAAAACAAAGGCACACATTGCTGCCCTGCTATTCTCTACCATGGTGTTGCTGCTGGTAGGATTTATGGTGGGGATGACTGTCATCCAGTTCTATACGGGCCACTACAGTTCCGCGGGTGGAGCAGGCGGCGAGTGATAGTATCGCAACCGATCTCTGTCTGCACTGCGAAAGCAGTCGCCAATGAGTAGAGCACAGCCAACTTACTATGATATACTGGGTGTACCTCCGACGGCTGCGCAGGATACTCTGAAAAAACGCTATCGCGAACTGGCACGAAAGTACCATCCCGATGTGAATCCACTGCCAGAAGCTGCCCAGCAGATTAAAGCAATCAACGAAGCCTATCATACTCTTGGGGATGTGGATAGACGCCTGGTCTACGATGCTGATCTCGCTCTGAAACGCAAAACAGCGGAAGACCGCATTGGAGCTCAAACCAAGACATCTGCTCCAAACCATTCCTCTTCATCCGCTCGACAGCCTCAGAACCGGGCAGCAGCTCCTTCTGCTGGATACAATGGGTTTGGCACCACGCCTTCCTTTCAATCTTCAAGTGATACCCGGACGGGTGCAGAATCGTGGCGATCTCCTAAGCCTGAAAAAAAAGAGTTCCCACCTAGGAAAAGTACGACAGGTTTTAACTCGGCAGATCGACTGCTAGCTGAAGCGAAACTTGCATATATCAACCATAAATACGATACCGCCGAAAATCTGTGCCAACAAGCTCTCAACTTCGATAAGCGAAATGCGATAGCATATGAGATCATTGGAGATATCTATCTCAAGCGTAAACAGCGAGATCGCGCAGGCGCAGCTTATTCATATGCGATTCAGTTTAATCCCAGAAACTACTCTGTGCAGGCAAAACTTGAATCTCTTAGCGGTGTCGGTACCAAGCAGAGGCAATCCAATCATTCGCAGCCAAATATAGTAAGTACAAAGACCTGGATAATGCCAGCACACCTGGAACGCGACATGAGCGGGATTATGCTCACGGCAATATTTTTACTAATGCTTTTGGGAAGCGGATTCATACTGTGGAAAGCTCCAGGTGAAGAGATAATAGAAGGGTTTTCGGTAAACTTTATATTGGCAGAAGGAATTGGTGGAGTTGCTGCCGGTGGTTTGCTAGCGCTATATGCTGGATTGAGACCGATAGCTAGCGAACTTTTCCAAAGAGAACGCCATCCTGATGGCAGTCCTACAAACACCAATATTGGTGGAGTTCTCGTTCTCTCGTCAATCGTTTGGTTTTACGCTTCACTGTTGATATATATCGGAATTACGGCACATCGGAATCGAATGAGCAGTTCCGTATTGCGTATCTATGGGAGTGTCATTCTGCTTACGGGGGTCTGTTCACTGATCTACCAGCCAAATGCGGGGCCATCGGGACTATTGGTGGCTGCGGTGAGTGGTAATATCCTTTTCCCATGCTGTCTGTTTGGCTGGGCAATCGGTGACTCTTTTAGGCTGAAGGGTTGATCAGTTTGTGCCTATTATTGGTATATCTTCAATTTACAAATTCTGAAAGGTGAACTATGGCAGAGAATACAGGTAAAGAGTTTGGTGTATTGCCGTTATTCGATCCTGCCCTCAGCCGAATGGTCAGAGCGCCTCTGGAAGAGGGTGCAGGCTGGTGGGCTGGTGCGCCTACCGCCATGTTCGACCATCTGAGTAACCAGTTTTTTATCGTCTATCGGCTGCGGCAGCCAAGAGATCAGGGGAGAGGTGTGGAGTGCCGAATCGCAACAAGTGATAACGGAATATCTTTCACCGATATCTGGGCGCTGCCAAAATCTACTTTGGGAGCGCTTTCATTAGAACGCTGTTCACTTATGAGAGGCCTTGATGGCATATGGAAACTGTATATCAGTTATGTGTGCCCGGATGATGGGCGCTGGCGTATTAGCCTGCTGGAAGCTAAAGAACCAGACCAGTTCGACGTTTCGAAGATGATTCCACTTTTCACCGCAGATAGTCTGGGGGTGGAAGGTGTAAAAGATCCGAACGTCTTTCTGTTCGGGCGGATGGTCTATATGCTGGTGAGCTATGCTACAAGAGAGCCAAAACTCGATCCGAAATTTGAGCCGAAGAAGCACGCCACGGGCGATATCTACTCGACCGGTCTCACCAGATCTCGAACCGGGGCCGCAATCAGTGGGGACGGTAAAAGATTTCAGTGGCTGGGCGATGTTTCTCCTCGCTCTGAGTTCGTACCCATACTTAACCCGTCGGGGTGCTCGATAGAGAAAACAGGTACGGGATGGGATGAGTACTGCAGGCGTATTGGCGCTATTGTACCCTTGCCGCATGGGGGATATCAGGCTTTTTACGATGGCAGCGCTTCGGTCGATGAGAACTACGAAGAGAAATCCGGGATAGCAATTACTTATGATTTAAAAAACTACTACTCTCTTTCACCCGATTCGGCCGGTATTGTCTCTCCGTACGGTACAGGAAGCCTCCGATATATAGATGTACTTCCCGTGGGGCATGAACTTTTCTACTATTACGAAATGGCGCAGCAAGGCGGGGGGCATGATCTCAGAGTGAGCGTAGTAGAGCGCGATTAAGGTAATCTGCATTTTAGTAGGGTATACTGAAACCTGATTCTAAGATAACCTATGATTTGGAAATATATCAATTTGTAAATAATGCCATGCCGACCTCACTATGAGGCACAGTTGCATCGCATAAGGAGATTCCCGAATGCACTTCAAACCCGTCGCCGTTAACACGGCCGGGATGCGTACAGTACAGATCACTCGCGCTTCCTTCCGAAAATCGATACTGTTTGCAGCCACCGTTTCTCTCGCGATATTGCCCGCATTGTCATCTTCTGCAGATCAGGCGCAAGATATCCTCAAGAAAATGGAGGGTGTCTATAAAACGGCGAAATCTTTCGAAAGCTCTATCAATATCAAACAGTCCGGTAAAAGCCCGGATGGCAAATCAGTATCTGCATCCACAATGCAGCAGGTAAGATACAAAGCTCCTAACCTTTTTACTGTTTTAATGAAGATATCACTTGTAGGCGGCCCTGCAAAAAATAAGTCGCAGACAGAACAGATAGTTTCAGATGGAAAAATGGTCTACCAATACAACCCTCAAAAGAAAGAGTATGTGAAGCGGCCTGTTCCGCCTTCCCTGCCTCTGCCCCAATTTCTCCAGTTAGTCATGCAGAGGCTGTCTCTGCCTCGCCCAGGCATTCCGAATACGACTCTCGGTAAACCTACTTCCCTCAATGGACATGCGGTGAATACGATCCAGATACGACCTGGTACAGCCACCGCACCGCCTTTTAGTTTTCTAATCGATAAGAAGACATCACATCTTCTCAAAATAACAGTTACAAGCCCAAAAATCAATATTGATGTCGATATGTCTGATCAAAAGATGAATGCGAACATCAACTCGTCTGTTTTTGCCTTTCGAATACCAGCTGGCGCTAAAGAGGTTCAGCCCACCGCCCCTGGAGCACGAGGCCCCGGTGGTCCGGGTACTCCTCCAGGTATCGCCCCCCATGGCGGCCGCTAGTAATGCATGCCCAGTACCAGAAGATATATCTCGTTAGGCATGGTGTAACAGACTGGAATCGAGGACTTAGAATGCAGGGGCACTCGGATGTGCCCCTGAATGCTGACGGCGTTGTGCAGGCTCAGAGAATTGGCAGTCGTCTCTCCACGCATCCATCGCCACCGCAGGTTATCTACTCGAGTAATCTTTCCAGAGCGATCCAAACTGCAGAAGAAATCGCAAAACCCCTCGGAATTGAAGTTAGAACAACGCCAAAGTTGAGAGAAACTATGCTTGGTGAATGGGAAGGCCTGACGCGGACGGAGATTATCGCGCGTGGTGATGGAGTACTTCTAAATGAATATATAACAGATTCTTATAAGTCGCGGCCGCCGGGGGGTGAATCGCTAGATGCGGTTTGGGATAGGATGCTGAAGGAGTTTACTCAAATTCGGCAGGATCATCCTGATTCTAGTATAGCAATAGTGGGGCATGGTGGGAGCTTGAGATCGATTATATGCCATACGCTGGATGCTGAGGTCACTTCCATGAGGAGGATTTGGCTGGATAACGCGTCTCTATCTGTTCTGGAATATTCAGAATCTGAAACGACATCTCATAGCCGCATTCTACTTCTAAACGATACTAGCCATCTCAGCAACGCATAGTCCTGAATGCATAATCCAACGTTACCAGTATTTCCAATCCTTGGAGATGAGAACATATATTCCCAATATAAAGTTGGTGACACAGTGTGCGACAACACAAGCAAAAAGACTGTTGGTTTTCCTGAGAAGCAGCCCGTACGCCGCAGCACAAACTAATGCGACCAGCCACTCAGGATGGGAAACGGCAAACATGGCTGCTACCACCCAGAATGCTCCCCACGAAAACTCCGATAATCCCAGTTGCTTAAACTCAGGATTGGTGATATATCTCAGCAGGAAAGATCGCCAGAACAGCTCCTCCATAATCGGCACGATGAGAGCCAGTCCATAAAATCTCATTGCCAAGAAAATCGTTCTTTGCAGTGGATTCGAGATGGATGCGAAAGGATTTAGCGCAGTGCGACTTCCTAGATGATGGTATGGTATCCACTTATCCAGCAATATCCACTCCGCGAAAACTCCAATACCGATCACCAATCCCCAAATAAGCGCTTGAAAATCGGGTCGAAATTCCATTGACCAGCTTTTTTTGAAGAAGATCAACAGAAGAGTCACGACAATAATTTTGGCAGAATATATCCACACATACTGCGATTTAAAAAATGGCTCAAGCGCAGATGTAAAAATCATGAACGCTGCCATTGGAGCCACATAAGCTATCCAATCAGACTTTGCCATCGATGCCTCTTGAATATTATCCGCGCGCTCGATATTCAATAGTTAGACCTTAATAGACAATTGTAATAGATCATTTTTTTTGAACAGGATTAACTGGATTTACAGGATTATTATCGGAACAATTTTCTAAGTATTGAGGTAATTGCAAACTCCGGAATTACTGCATATTTTAGCCCTCACCCCCGTACCCCTCTCCCAAAAACAGGAGAGGGGGAACTAATCTAATCCCAATGTTGTACGTTTATGCATGATTATTTCTTTTTCGCGACGGGTTAAAGGGGACGTGAAAGTAATACAAATTAACCTCACCCCCCGTCCCACTCTCCCAGGCTGCTCGATAGCTCGCAAGGGAGAGGGAGTGACTGTATCCTGCATTTGCCCCTCTCCCAGTGAGGAACGAACGCTCGGGAGAGGGGTTGGGGTGAGGTGCAATGGCGATTTTACACTTTGTTCGCATTACTCTCACAACCCCTAAAACCCTTCGCAACTATGAGTTATTATTTAAACGAACAGTATTGAATCTAATCCTGTTAATCCCGTTAATCCTGTCTAAAATATTTTTTTTTCAGGAAGCTCAGAGTTCTAAACGATTTTCAAGATTAAGCGTGTGAGGCTCACCCAGAAGCCGAAGCGAGTTATTACTTCTCACATCTTCAAGGAGAGCTTTCGAAACTTCAAGTATATGAACATGCATTGTATTTCGTATTCGAACCAATCGAACTTCATCTAGATTAACGCGGCCACAGGTAGCCATAGCTGTACGAACACAGTCCTCCCGCGTTGGCATCACAAGCGGCAGACTTCCGCGCAACACACCGCCTTCTCCGCTTGTACGCATGTTGATGTAGGTGGCGTTGAAATCCGTTTTCTCAATGAGTTCGCGTGTCGTGAGATCAGAAAGCCCCAGTGCAACGGCGTTACCATGCGACTCAGCGGTGAGATCTAAAGCAGCCACAATCCGTATATTGGGGCCTCCCCAGGTCTCTTCAGCGACGCTCGGCATAAAACTGCGGCCCAGCACATGTGTATCCATACAGGCGCCGCTGATATTCTTCCCAATTTCGTCGATGATCAGTACATCTATCTCCTGAAACGGAAGTCGTGGCGACATAGAGCGAGCATGCGCCAGCAACTGACGCTCTTTAATGTCTGCTATATCCCGGTTGTGTACACTGTGTACTTCAGCAGTGTTGCCGAACTCATTCTCCAGCAGTGCTATACCGCCTAGTATAGGAAGTGAGCGTGCCAGGAAACGTGCGACACGCGGCATAAGTTCACGCAGGCCGTTTGCGCCATGTCGATGAATACTTTCCGCGCCGTGGCGTTTTCCCAATCCAATAGCGCACATCTTTCCTATCCCGCTCTCGATCTCGCCTTGGAAATCTGTATGCGGTTTAATTCGATTGATGAGCAGAATAGCATCCGCCACCTTCACGATTCGATCACAGAAAACCGGATGTCCTTCGAACGAACCCGCATCGCTGCCAGACAGACGACCTACTTCATCCACTTCCATCGTAGCCCGAACTGGTGCACCAACAGTCTCTTCAGTAATTCCATAACCCGCAAGTACCTCAATTTGACCTTCAGCAACTGCTCCACCGTGGCTTCCCATTGCAGGAAAGATGAATGGTTTTAACCTCTGCGCAAGCAGCTCTTTAACTACCGTTTTGACCACTAA
>JANXSG010000088.1 GCA_025352825.1 Chthonomonadaceae bacterium
CCCAGTTCACGATAGTCCGTCCCATCGATCTTGATAGTTCCAGCATCCGGCTCATAGAAACGCGCGATCAAGTTAATCGTGGTCGACTTGCCTGCCCCGGATTTCCCGACTAACCCTATCATTTCACCCGGTTTCGCTGTGAAGGTGAGTCCTTTCAGTACTGGATTCGATTTGTCATAGCCGAAACGTACGTTATCGAAAGCGACTTCACCAACGATGGGTACATGGGGATGTACCTCATCTTTTGCTTCGAACTCGGCATCGATTATCTCGAAGATACGTTCTGCGCCAGCCATCGCTTTGCTGAACCAGTTGTTGAGTTGTCCGAACCACTGTAGCGGTCCATACACTAGAGTGAGCAGTTGGTTAACCTTGATGAAGTCTCCCAGTGTCATCTCGTTGCGATAGACCATCACACCGCCTACTGTCCAGTTGATGAGCGCACCCAGACTGGTGAAAAGTGTCATCGCTCCGAAGACCGTGTACCAGCTCGTATCGGCATGAACACCGGCATCTCGGAGCTCGTTATTGCGGGTTTGGAACTTGAGATACTCATGATCCTCACGTGCAAACGCCTTCACCACACGAATACCAGACAGCGATTCGTTGAGATGCATGTGAAATCGTGCCCACTTCTGGCCTACCCGAAAGAACATCTGCGATATAGGTTTCCAGAAAAGAGCGCTGATTAAGATGACTATTGGCATTGGCGCCAACACCCAGAGAGCCAGTTTCGTACTGGTAGCGAATAGAAATCCAATAATACCAAGCAGCATCAAGCCATTCGAGAGCACATAAGGCAGGCCGTCCACCAGGAATCCCCACACGCGGTCGGTGTCTTGTGTTACTCGGCTGGTGATAGCTCCGACCTGTTTCTTATCGAAATAACTGACTTTCAGGAACTCAATGGCCCGATAGACACTCGCTCTCAGATCCGATGCAATATTCCCTGCCAGAAACGCTATCTGTCTCCCGGTGATAATCTGAACAATCGTCGCAGCAATCACAATCAGCACCCAGAGCCCGATCATTATATATAATTGGGGCAGATTGCGATGCGTCAGCAGTACATTGTCGATAATCGCGCCATTCAGCTGAGGCGGGGCGAGATTGATCACCGTGGTCAGAACAGAGAGCAGCCCCAGCGAGAGTGCCTGTTTGCGATATGGCTTTAGATATCCCGCGATGCGCAGAAATGTCTTGCCTCTATTCACACAGGCAGGGCATATTCCATCTTTTTCAGGCAGCAGGCGATTACACTTGATACAGCGAGTACGCTCCTTTTTCAAGTTGATTAGGAGTGGCTCGCCTTTGGCAAGCTGCTCTATTCCGCGGGCTGCCTCTGAAAACTTAGCGGCGATAGTGAGCGAATAGGAGATAACCGGAAGTATCTCACCCGTTTTGGTGGTAATTTCCAGGCAGCCTCCACCGACCATCGGTTCGTTCCTCGCGGACTTGATGTCGGAAATCGGAATCTGAAACGAAACGGCACCATTCTGTTCGTGGACATGTACAACTGTTGGAGTGACTTCGAGAAAACGTTTGCCGAAACGTCCATCCTCGGCAAAGTCACCTTCCAGCATGATGAGATTCATATCACCCGATAACGAGTGATTCTGATTTTCGTCTGATTGTAACTGCTCCTTGGCAGCAAACTTCGACATGGCTCCTCCTTTTCTTTGGGGGAATTAGGGATGCGAGTGAAACTGTCAATAAAAAAACTACGGTGCGGCTGATTTTTTCAGCTCTGCGCCCGTAGCGGTTGAAATCCTTATAGATAACAGCTTAAATCTACGTTTGGATTCCTATGGGGCGCTCTGCGATACCATATCCTGATCCGCAAACATACGGTGATGGAAGTGCGGGACTCATAGAACTACCATGGAAACGATAATCGGATTTATTGATAGCGAATGTTATAATCATCATCTTCCAGGCGAGTATAATCTCGCCACACTCCTTTCGGGGGAATACAAACTGCACATATTATATTCAGCAGATGCCTATTTTGTCAAGAGCAAAGCACAAAATTTAGTTCTGAATTTCATGCATTTACCTTCTATCGAACATAGTGACGCGTTTGCTAAAGATAATATTCAAAACAGAAGAGGGCATACAGATAATGCTTCAGATTCAAGCAGGAAGGTTATGGAACTCTAACGTATTAGATCCAGTAGTTCATGTGTAGAGAAATTCGTATGCCCATTGTCTATATACATGGAGTTGCTGTTAGAAATCAAGATACGAAGAGCAGGAAAAGTTGCAGAAATAAATTCTTCGAAAGCCGTTTGAAGGATATCTCCTGGCATCAGGTTGACAAGTACCTGCGGAAATATATTGCGCCAGAAATATCTCCGATCCAGTAAGTGTGACACTTCTGCATGCCTACTGGGGCTATTTGGCTGCCCAGTTTGCCTGGGAGGGTGCGTCCTGCCTGCGAAAGCCTGCGCCAGATCCGGAACCGCATGGAATTCAATTTCCTCAGATCCTCAATAGATCTCATTTTTTTGCAGAACTGCGCCAGCCTCCTAATCATATGATCGCTCGTTTTTTTGGAGATATGTTCTGTTATCTGAATAACTGCGGCAGTTCAGAAAATCCCGGCACGATCACAAAGCGTATTCTGGAAACATTGGTGGCTGCTCATGAGATTATAGAGAGAAACGGCGAACCTCTTATAGTTCTATCTCATAGCATGGGTGGTCAGATCGAGTACGATATTGTCACTCATTTTCTTCCAAAATCACCAAAGTATTCTAACTTGAAAATAGATTTCTGGTGTTCAGTTGCCTCTCAGGTTGGACTATTCGAAGAGATGAAACTCTTCATTGCCAGCAGTAATCTTTACAGCAAACAAAATGGCAATAAAGTACCATTCCCAGATAAAAACTATCTTGGCGCATGGTGGAATGTCTGGGATATGGATGACATCCTCAGTTATAGCGTCTCCGACATCATTGAAGGAGTTGATGACATGTCATTCAGGGTCGGGCATTGGCTGATTAATGCCCATGTCGGATATCTTCAGGAGAAGAGTTTTTATCTTCTCTTTGCAGAGCATATCAAAGATTCAATAACAGCTGGTAATTCAATTCAGGTGTGAGATTAGTAGAATTCAAAACAGACGAGCTAATTGCAAAACTCAATTCGTTTAACGAGAGTGTGTATTATGGTATAATAGTAAATTGTTTGCCCCAACGGTCTGTGAGAAAAGTATACTGCCAGGTACGGTGTGCAGTCCGAGAAGGATTTGTATTCATGGGTTTGTCTTGGAAACGTGCATTGATCATCGGGGCTTCTTCGGGTATGGGAGCGGAACTCGCCCTACAATTAGCGCAATCCGGTTGTGAAGTAGCTGCCGTGGCTCGACGCGGAGAAGAGCTAGAAAAACTTGCAGCA
>JANXSG010000113.1 GCA_025352825.1 Chthonomonadaceae bacterium
AGATAGTCTCCCTGATACAGATATTCAAAATTGAATTCTATGCCCGCCTCCTGAAGCGCCTTACGATACCCTATCTCTCTTCTATGCGAGCTCCATTGAGAAATATCTCCTGTGATCATCCCTATTTTCCTGTGGCCCAAAGAAATAAGCCAGGATACAGCCTCACAGCATGCACTGATATCATCTACATCGACAGATGGCAACTCTAGACCAGAAGGGATACTTCCAGCTACAACGGTGGGAATACGTGTTTTATGTATCCAGCTAAGCAGAGGACTGTTGTTCGGCGGCGCGAGAAGCGCAACTCCATCCGTAGAGCCGTCTTCTACCAGTGATATTGCGTGGCGCTTATCATCGCTAACAAGGCTGATAATTTTTGTTTGATATCCGGCATTTACAGAGTAGTCCAAAAATCCATCCAGCATCGCACTCAGATAAGTATTACTGGTGAGTCGGCCGTGTCTTTTTGGCACAACTACCCCCAGCGTTCGCGTGCTCTGAATTACCAGGCTTCGCGCCGTATGGTTCGGATTATAGTTCAGTTCTCGAATGGCGTGGAGCACCCGCTGACCAGTGGGATCTGAAAAGAGTGAGCTTTTGCCTCGGATAACATTCGATACTGTTGCTATGGAAACACCTGCAGTATCTGCAACATCTTTAATTGTAGGCGAGCGTTTTAGCATTTTGAATGGTTCTGAAAGTACATATTTTCTTGAACGTTTAAGGAGATCAGATGATTTTTACTTAAACGATTAAGATTACATCTTTAATGTATCACAACCTTTCTCAGTTGTCAAGGGATGAAATAAAAAATATTGCAGTTGCGTATTTACATGATCATAAAAACACAAAAAATAGCGAGAACCATCTAGGTTCTCGCTATTTGAAATTTGCTCAAAAATGAGCAAGGTTGTCGAGAGAGGAAAATAGTGGTGCTCAGCACACTATTTTACCGCAAACCTTAGTTTTTACCAGCGACCAGTGCAACATCTTCGTTGTGTGCGTAGCCCAACTCAGCAAGGATGTCGTCCGCATCAGTCTCAAGAAGGTCAGCTACTGCTCGAATAAAATCCAGTGATGGAGTTTCTGCGGCTGACATTTCCACACTTTTCCACTCATCTTTGATGGTTTCCATAATAATCCGCCTCACACGCAAATTTGTCAGGCAACAAATCGCCTGATTCACATAGCACTGCTGATACATTATAGCATTTTGGAATAAATACTTCAAGCGCTTTTTTTACGAAATACAAAAATCTCATTTATTTACTGTGTAAGTAATCCTATAGATGACTCTTTCCGGGAGTTAAAAACTCCCAGCAACAATAAACAGGCGTCTTTCAGCCCTCACCCCCCCGACCCCTTCTCCCAAAAACAGGAGAGGAGGTCGGGGGGGTGAGGGCGCGAAGGTTATTTCAACTAATTTGAGACTTTTGAGAGAGGATCCGTTTCTATGTGCTTTTTCGCTGCTAATAAATTGTCTTTGAGTTCACTCAATGTACATCTTCAATAATCCGAAAGTGAAGTAACACTATATTCGATTGTGGCGAATCGTCATGCTGAATAGATACTATTAAATTACAACAGCGATAACGCTGGCGCAAAAAAAACACCCCCCTACGCCATATATTGAAGAGGGGGGTGAATATCTGATTTTTCGCGCTATTCTAGTGTGATTTCGGCCAGAATAGTCGAGTTACCGCGCTTGATTACCACACTCGCCGTATCGCTGTCTTTGAGAGAAGCGACGGCGGCTGTCAGCTGTTCTGCATTCGTAATCGACTTGCCGTTGACCCTTATGATGACATCGCCTGGCTGTAGTCCAGCTTCGGCAGCAGGGCTGCCAGGAATGATTTCGACAATCACGGCACCAGTTTTGACCTCATCCTTCAGGCTGAACTGCTTGCGTACGTCCGCGTCGGAAGCATTCCCTACGGTCACTCCCAGCTTTCCGCGTGCAGTGGCTTTCGGACTGACATCCTTCTCTGCAGCCTGCAGATCTGGAGCCGTGCCGACTGTAACCTGCAGCGTACGAGTCTCATTGGCTCGCCGTATAACTACTGGGACAGTATCGCCTGGTTTGGTACGAGCTACCATGTCTCGCAGATGGGCGTCGTCTTCCACATTCTTGCTGTCGTACTTCAGGATGACATCCTGCACTTCAAATCCCGCCTTGGAGGCTGGAGTTCCATCCTGTACAGAAGATACCAGGGCGCCTTCCTTGGTTCCATAACTCTGTTTCTGCACATAGGTCAGAGTTTTTGGAGCCAGGCCCAGGAACCCGCGAGTTACAGAGCCACGGGTGATGAGCTGATCCATTACATAGCGAGCTGTGTTCGCAGGGATCGCGAATCCAATGCCAACATTACCACCGCTCGGGGACTCGATGGCAACGTTGATACCTACGACGCGGCCATAGATATCAACCAGGGCGCCACCAGAGTTGCCTGGATTGATACTGGCGTCTGTCTGAATTAAACTTGAATAGAGGCGGGCATCAGTACCCCCGCCAATCTGCTGTTCACGATGCAGTGCGGATACCACCCCCACAGTCATGGTGTCGCTCAGTCCGAAGGGGCTCCCGAATGCAATTGCAAACTGCCCTACTTTAGCTCTGTCCGAATCGGCTAACTGAGCAGCCGGAAGATTATTGGCAGCAATTTTGATAAGCGCTAGATCACTACGGAAATCTCGCTTCACTTCACCGGTAAACTCCCTGCCATCCTGAAGGCGAACAGTCACTTTATCGGCTCCGTTTACAACATGGTCGTTGGTGAGAATATATCCATCCGCACGTACAATGACACCGGAGCCGCTGGCGAATGCATGCCTGGGAAAGGAAGGAACACTCGGTCCACCCTGAGGTGGAAGAATGCGGAACTGGCCATTTCCACGTGGCAGACCAGGGAACAGGTCAAACGGACTCGGCGAATCGCCGCCATCTTGATTCTCCTGCCATCCCCCATTACGAAACATACCCTGCTGAGTAGAAGCCTGTCGGCTCTTGATGAAAACTACGCTTGGCCGGATTTTATCCGCAACCTGTTCAAAAGCTGTTTCAATCTGAAGCGCCTGTGCTGGCGGCTGGACGGGTGGATTTTGCGGTGCAGGCTGTCCCGCGTTTCCACGAAGGCCTATTACTACAAATCCACCGATCACTACACCGGTTGTCAACAGTACAGCGCTCGACACAGATTTTTTCAAACTATTTTTTTCCATTGCTATTTCTCCTCAACAGATGGGAAACTCTAATTCTTGATGACGGCATTCTCAACTCGAAAGTTCATTTTTAAAATCCATCTGTCATCAAAATGGATATTGCTCATCTTGAACTATAATACGTAATCAGATAGATTTCGTGTTTCACAATTATGGAGTTTTTTTTACAAAGCTTCCCCCCCATAATCTCTTTAGCTTTTTTGTGGAGATTACAGGGGGCGATGGCAATAGAGAGGTTTCGCAATGCAAGGCGTAAATATCTATTTCACACCGAGGAGCTGTACTTCAAAAAGCAGAGTAGAGTTTGCAGGGATAGCATCCCCCATCGCACGATCTCCATACCCCAGTGCAGGCGGAATCGTAAGTTTACGTTTCCCGCCCACTCTCATCCCAGTCACTCCTTCATCCCAACCCGCTATGACTTCATGCCCATCTATTGTAAATTCAAAAGGCACGCCTCTATCAACAGAACTATCAAACTTCTTGCCATTAGAAAGCGTACCAACGTAGTGCACGGAAACTCTATTTCCAGACTTTGCCACAGCTCCTGTACCCACTTTGAGATCCTGATATTTCAAACCTGAAGCGGTTGTAATCACTTTTCCTACGGTGGATTTGGCTGCTTTTGGCTTACCAGCATGTTTCTTTGGCGGTGCAGCAAGCACACATACGGCGCTTAGAGCCAGCAGACTGGCGCAGATAAACGCCGGTTTAAAAGTTCGCATAACCTGTAAAATCTCCTTGATACGTATATTATGATCATCAACGATTGAATTATTACCTGGTAATATTTTCAACATGGATATCCAAAATTCCTCCAATGCAGATTTTCGAATAGTCTGGTGAGTTAGTAGGGGATGTCATTTTCCTATACGCACTATAGCAGTGAATTATCATCTTAGTATAAGAATTAATTGCAAAAGTATCCGACGAAATGACATTCATACTGTGAGGGTTTCTATACGTTGTATGCGGCTAAATCGAGCGGCAAACGCGAGAACTGCCAGCACTTCATCCCGTTCAAGGTCTTCATAGCCTGCAAGTATCTCGTCTATAGTCATGCCGGTACTGAGCAGTTCGAGAATCATTTCAACGGGGTAGCGCAGATCACGAACAGTGGGCTTACGATGACAGATATCTTGGTTTATGGTAATTTGTTCCATGTTCCGATTCTCAATCGAGGAGGTTATGGATATCGTACCGTATGGCGTGACGGGTGTCAATAAAAGCATGGTTAGCTATCTCATCACGGTCGTTTTCATAGTGATAGAATATTATTTGGAACTCTTGGAGTCTACTGTCAGTATCCTAAATTGAATGAGAATGTTAAGAATTGTGAAAAATGGAATTCCAATTGAACTACATTCCGAACCCACGAAGGAGATAATAATTTGAGCAGAACCATTAGCCGTGAAATTCAGTTAGCCTCTCGTCCCCAAGGTCTTCCCACAATGGAGAATTTCAAACTGGCTAGCGTTGATTTACCTGAACCACAATCAGGGGAAGTACTGGTTCGGAATCACTATATGTCGGTCGATCCGTATATGCGCGGTCGTATGAACGATACGAAATCGTATGTGCCTCCCTTTCAGATTAACGAGCCACTGAGTGGTGGCGCGGTAGGCGAGGTGGTAGAATCGCACGCCGAGGGAATTAAGCAGGGCGATATGGTAACTTCCTTCTTCGGCTGGAGAGAGTATTTTGTAGTAAATTCTGCTGAGCTGCAAAAGATATCTGGAAGTGTAAAACCTCTCTCTGCAGCACTGGGCGTACTTGGTATGACGGGGATGACGGCCTGGGTAGGGTTAAATTTGGCAGAAGTGAAAGCTGGCGAAATACTCTTTGTTTCAGGCGCAGCAGGGGCTGTCGGAAGCATTGTTGGTCAGTTGGCAAAGCTTCGTGGCTGTGTGGTGATTGGCAGCGCAGGTTCTCAAGAAAAAGTGAAAAGCCTGACCGAGGAGCTGGGATTCGATGCCGCTTTCAACTACAAAAATGGGGATGTCCTGGGACAGTTGAACAAGGCAGCTCCAGACGGCATCGACATCTATTTCGATAATGTGGGCGGGGATCATTTGGAAGCAGCGTTGTCTGCAATGCGCAACCACGGAAGAATTATAGCATGTGGCTCTATCTCAAAATACAATGAGAAAACTTCATCACCAGGCCCAAACAACCTCTTTATGATGATTTCAAAACGAATAACGATGAAAGGGTTCATCGTATCAGATTCACTAAATCAGATGCCTGCCTTCGCTAAAGAGGTCGGGGCATACATTGCCGAAGGTAAAATCGTTTCCAGAGAAACGGTGGTACATGGAATTGAAAATGCGCCTCAAGCCTTTATTGATCTCTTTCACGGAGCAAATACTGGTAAGATGGTAGTTAATTTAATCAGCTGAATAGCAGTTCGACAGATGCGATATCTTGAATTAATCAGTGGGGAGCATGGGTTTTGGTGGAGCATGGAAGCTATCTCCAAAAGATTTTGCCATTCCAATCAATCCTTGAGAAAGTCCTTTCACGGCAGTTCCTATCGCCTCTCCTGCCTGAGTCATCACGGACGCAGCCAAACTCTCCGGATGTTCGAAATCCAACACCATCTTCGAGGAATTTTGGCTGGCATTTATGACCATCGCATAGACACGCCATCCGTCCTTCTCTTTTCGTAAACGGAGAGCATTCTTATCTACACTTCTGCCGTGTACCGATGAATTGAACGAAATTTCAGCCAGATTATTTTTTATATTCGGTGATCCCAATTCTGTTGTGGCGGCTTCAGTGGATGAGGAGCGAGAATTACTCATATCGAGAGGCATAGTTTGGCTGCGAGCGGCGTCTGTAAGTGTAGATCGAAGCAAAGTATTATCATGCTTTTCAATGGCAGTCAGAAAATCGTGTGAAACTGCATTAATTTCAGAAACATCATTGGATCCACAGCCAGAGAGTCCGGCAATAAATGCAATCGCTAGAAATAGTAATAAGGATAGTCGTTTCATCGTCTGAATTCCCCTTGAGGAAGATTATACTTGAATCACTTATTACTACAAACTCTAGCTGATATCCGTTTCAATTTTTTCTTAGGACAGCACACTGCCACGGTCAGCTTCCGTTAGGACTTTCTGGGCGCTGCGGATCGACTATAATTCCATCAAAAATCGCCGCATTTGTTTTGACTTTGCAGCCTTTTCCTACCACACAGCGTTCGAGATGCGTCTGCCTCATTGCAACAGCGCCTTCCCACAAAATACTGTCTTTCACGGTAGCGCCCTCTTCCACAGCGCAGTTATCGCCCAGAACCGTATTCTCCAGTACTTTCGCGCCTGCCAGAATTCGTACATTATTGCCTATGGCAACCGGATAGCTGATTTCTGCAGTGGGGTCTATCTCCACATTATCACCCATCCAAACATATTTTCGAATCTCATTTAGCGGAAGTTTGGTATTTACCAGGCCAGCCAGCACATCGATATGGGTCTGCTGATACACTTTCAGATTTCCAACATCTTTCCAGTACGCGGCGGTGAGATGGCCGTAGAGCGGGTAATGTTGATCGAGGAGAAGAGGGAATACCTGCTTGCCAAAAAGGTAGAATACACCACGCGGAATGAGCTCGAATATCTCCGGCTCGAAGATATAGACTCCGGTATTGGCAGTATTTGAAAAGATGACTTCGCCCTTTGGCTTCTCTAAAAAGCGTGTAATACGGCTGTCTTCATTCATTAGTACAATGCCATATTCGCTGGGATCGTCCACCAGCGAAAGAGCAATTGTTGAGAGAGCTTTCTTTTCCTTGTGCGTGCGAAGGAGTTTGGTCAGATCCATATCGGTGAGGTCGTCCCCACCAATAACTATAAATGTTTCATCCTTAAAAAATTCTTCAACTCGTTTCAGACTGCCAGCATCACCCCACAACTGATCTTCGACAGACCAGTGGATATGCACACCCCAGCGCGAGCCATCACCAAAATACTCCTGAATCTGATCGCCTAGATAGTAGAGGTTAATCATTATCTCATCGAACCCATGCTTCTTAAGCAGTTCGATCAAATATTCCATCACGGGGCGGTTGATAATGGGTACCATCGGTTTTGGGACGTTGCGTGTAAGTGGGTCGAGACGCGAGCCGACACCGGCTGCCAGAATCATGGCTTTCATACAGTGTACTACTCCTAATTCAGTAAATAAGTCCTAGGGATTATCGGCAGTCAGAGCCAAAATTAACAAGTGAATTTCAGAATTAACCCGGCGACATACTCTATTTGCTCTTCGTTTAGTTCTGGGTAGATTGGAATAGAGAGAGCTTCACGGGATACTTGCTCCGCGTTGGGGAAATCCCCCTTTTTGTAGCCCAAATATTCGTAAGCCGGCTGGAGATGCATAGGGAGTGGATAGAATATTTTAGTATCGACACCATGATCTTTTAAAAACGCCTGAAGCTCATCTCTTTTCGGATGCAGCATCGTGTACTGATGGTAGATATGGAAATTACCATTCTTGCAGCGGGGCAGTTTGGCATCGCATCCAGCCAGCAAAAAGTTATAGTGGGCCGCATTTCTGCGGCGAATATCATTCATCTCACGCAGAAATGGCAGCTTTGCGAGAAGTACCACAGACTGAATGGTATCTAGGCGGCTGCAGTAGCCTACTCGCTCGTGAAATCCATACGAACCATGCCGACCTGTACCATGCGCATGCAGGCTGCGTAGCTGCATGATGAGATCCTCACTATTCGTGAGCACCATACCTGCATCCCCAAATGCCCCCAAATTCTTCGTTGGATAGAAGGAGAGTGTGGTAGTATCACCTGCTGCAGCTAACGCTTCACGATTCTGCGAAGCGCCAATGGCTTGTGCCGAATCAACTATCAGCCGAAGGTTATGTTTCTTGGCAATTGCAGAGAGCGCCATTCTATCTGCCATCTGCCCAAAGAGATCGACAGGCAGAATCGCCTTCGTGTTGGGAGTGATCGCGTCTTCTATCAAGCTGGCATCTTGATTATAGGTGCACATATCAATATCAACGAACACTGCTTTCGCCCCTACCAGCGCGATGGCTTCTGTCGTGGCTCCAAAGGTGAACGGAGTGGTAATAACCTCGTCTCCCGCCCCAATACCACAGGCTGCCAGCGATAAGACAAGTGCGTCTGTTCCCGATGCTACTCCAATACCGAATTTCGATCCGCAGAGTTCGGAAATTTCGTGTTCTAATCGCAGAACATTCTCACCGTCGATAAAACATCCACTTTCGATGACGCTCGCAATAGAATCGTCAATCTCCTGTTTCAGCTTATGATACTGCGTGCGTAAGTCCGCGAATGGAACTCTCAACCTTTCCTCCATGCCAGTAGTGCCATGCATCCTGGTCCGTTCGAATAGATAAATAAACAAACCTTCCTCGTACTCCAGGGCTTCGAATTAACTTGAGAAGTACGATGAGGGAAAAATATCTTACATTGCCTATACTATACCCAAAACTCACCTAAAAACAAATAGAAATACCTGGATGCTCTGATATTCTTCAAGCGGTCACTTTTTTTGATTTGCCAACGAAGAATTTTAATGAGAATTGAGTAAATTATATTTCTTGTAGTTGCCCCCTGTGAATGTATTATTATTATAGAATCGATATCAACATGCATACATATTCCAGGAGGTCAGAAATGAAAACACAAGAAGTAGATACGGATTGGAATCACCTCTTTCCTGAGTTTCGTCTTCAGCTTAAAGCGGTATTTGAAGAGGCGGCGAAGGAAGGCTTAATACTGAGTATGGTGGAAGGCTATCGCTCAAATGCCCGACAGGAGCAGCTCTTTGCTCAGGGCAGGAGAAACGAACCAAAATTTCGTCCCGGGAAGATTGTCACCTATAGCAGAGTTCCAAAATGGCATGGGGCTGGTCTTGCTGCAGACTCCTACCCCACGGTTCATGGAAAACTTACCTACAACTTTTCCAATGTTGATATTCAAATTTATCACGCATTGATGCTCAAACACTCCCTCCAAACATCCGGGATGCCTGGTGACGATGGCCATGCTCAGCTCAATACGGATGAGTCGACCAGATTAAAAGCGCTTCACTGGGTTCAGAATGGATTTCAGGATTACGCCGTGAATAATATCACTATCGAGATGAATGGGAAGGAGATTATCGATGCCCATGCTGCCATGGAAAGAGAGGGTCATGTTTCGGCCCGATTACGGCCGATTCTAGATGTATTGGGGGCACGGATTATATCTGTATTAGCAGATATTGCTCATGTCAAATGGAACTGTGTGAACTATTCTCTGCCGATCACAATAAAAGAAAGTCATGCTATTTTTGAAGTAAGTGAACTGCGAAAACTGGCTGGAATAGAAGTCGTATGGAATCCAACTGCTAGAAAGATGATAGTAAAAAGTACGGTAACTATTCAGCAAGACGATACGCCACAATCCAATACTGTGTGACTTCACTTTCATTTCGTCGTATATGTAGACTGATTGAACTTTAAGACATATCATTAGGCGCAATAAAGCATAATAACTATCTATATTTCTAAACACAATAAATTGTCCGACAAGTATGTATGCAATAGTTACTTTGCGCATTATGTGCTTTTTTGCGGCTATTTTTATCCTCACTGATATTGAGGTAATTGCAAAAGTCAGTGCAAACGGATATTCCAGCCCTCACCCCCCGACCCCCTCTCCCAAAAACAGAAGAGGGGGGGCTTTAAATCGTTGGTTTCCTATCTCCCATTTCGCGAGTTATGCGCTTGTAGTAAGGTCAAAACTCCATATAATATCGAAAAACCCATGCTATAGTCACCTCCTCTCCTGTTTTTGGGAGACGGGGACGGGAGGGCGGGTCAAAAGTCATTCTGAAATTTTCGATTGAAAAAAAAACGCTCTACAATGCCCATACAAGCGACGAAGATTTTTATGACGCTGATCTGCCATTGAAAAATAGCGACCTTTTGCCCATTTACAGTCCGAAAGAGACTTTTGACCCACCCTCACGGGGGGTGAAGGCGTGATGAGTGTTTTAACTATTTTGAGACTTTTGCAAAAGGCTGATATTGATTATAAATACTTATTTCGATCTGAATGCCTATGTAAATGACTGTGATTTGATTATGCTGAATAATACAAAGCGCTCGTTTCAATCTTGTTCGACGAAATGAATTTCTTCGCTCGGTAGCCTGCGGCAATATGTCCTTAGGACAAAGAATTCAACATAACAGGTTTGTGTGCGAAACACATACGGCGGAACGCCACCTAGCTAAGAAATTGATTTCTTAGTTTCAAAATATCCTTTTATAGCGCTTACGATGGCCAGAAAGTTAGGAAATGCTTGATAGTTGTTGCCTATCAATATCATCGTAAATTAGTTTTGGACTTTTCAATCGCTTCAGGGTTATAATAGACTATTGAATTTTCGGAGGATTATAAATGTCCAAAACTATGTTCGAAAAGATATGGGAATCGCATATCGTGCGGGAAGAAGCAGGACAGCCAGCGCTGCTCTATATCGATCTGCATCTTGTGCATGAGGTAACTTCGCCACAGGCTTTCGACGGGCTGCGTTTGAATGGCCGAAAAGTGCGTCGCCCTGATCTTACGGTGGCCACGATGGATCACAATGTTCCCACAACAGATCGATCACTTCCCATCGTGGACCAAATCTCGAAACGGCAGATGGAAGCCCTATCGCAAAATTGTTCTGAGTTCGGCATCACTCTTTACGATATCCACAATAAGCGACAGGGCATCGTGCATGTCATTGGCCCCGAACTCGGCCTAACACAGCCGGGAATGACAATCGTATGTGGCGACAGTCATACCAGTACGCACGGCGCTTTTGGTTCGCTGGCATTTGGAATCGGCACCAGTGAGGTCGAGCATGTCCTGGCCACGCAGTGCCTGCTCCAGTCCCGTCCAAAGACGATGGAGATTCGAGTCAGCGGGAACCTTGGCATAGGCGTAACTGCCAAAGATATCATCCTCGCCATCATAGGTAAGATAGGAACCGACGGCGCCACGGGATACGCGGTGGAGTATACCGGAGAAGCGATCCGCTCGCTCTCGATGGAAGGCAGGATGACCGTATGCAACATGAGTATAGAAGCTGGCGCCCGTGCAGGAATGATCTCTCCTGATGAAAAGACTTTTACCTATCTCAAAGACAGGCACTTCTCGCCGAAAGGCGCGGATTGGGATGCTGCGATTGCCGAATGGAGCAAGCTGGCGACTGAACCTGGCGCCGAGTTTGATACTCTAGTGGAACTGAATGCCGCAGAAATCGCACCACATGTATCCTGGGGAACAAGCCCTGGAATGGTCGCACCAATCACTTCTTCTGTACCTTCTCCAAATTCATTCAGCTCGGATTCTGATCGACGCGCGGCAGAACGTGCACTGGAGTATATGGGGCTCACTGCCGGCACTCCACTGACCGATCTCAAATTGGATAAGGTATTCATTGGATCGTGTACGAATGGGCGTATAGAGGATCTAAGAGCAGCGGCTGCCATTGCAAAAGGGCATAAAGTAAGTGCACATGTAAATGCGCTGGTGGTGCCGGGATCGCATGAAGTAAAATATCAGGCGGAGGCAGAAGGTCTTCACACCATTTTTCTGGAAGCTGGCTTCGAATGGCGCGAGCCCGGCTGTTCTATGTGCCTGGGTATGAATCCAGATATCCTTCAGCCAGGTGACAGATGTGCTTCAACTTCCAATCGCAACTTTGAAGGCAGACAGGGAAAGGGTGGGCGTACACATTTGGTCAGCCCTGCGATGGCTGCCGCAGCGGCTATAGAAGGCCGCCTGGTAGATATCAGAGATTGGAAATAGCGCCATGTCAAACCATACATTTCAAAATGATAGAGGGGTGTGAAATGGAACCATTCATTAAAATAACAGGCATCGCGGCTCCGCTGGACAGAGTAAATGCAGATACCGATCAGATTATACCTAAGCAGTTTCTTAAGCGTATAGAGCGGACAGGATTCGGACAATTTCTATTCTTCGATTGGCGATATCTCAACAATGGGGAGAAGCCAGACCCAGAATTCGAGCTGAATAGACCGGAGTATCAAGGTGCGTCCGTGCTTATTACAGGAAAGAACTTTGGATGCGGTTCCTCCCGTGAACACGCTCCCTGGGCTCTCAATGACTACGGCTTCCGAGTACTTATCGCCCCTTCATTCGCAGATATTTTCTACAATAACTGCTTCAAAAATGGAATACTGCCTGTTACACTTTCCGAAGAGAGCGTTCATGTCCTCATGCAGCGTGCGCTGTCAACACCTGGCTATCAGTTGACGGTAGATCTCGAAACCGAGCAGATATCAGACGAATACGGGTTCGAAGAGAGATTCGTAGTTGATCCATTCCGGCGTCACTGCCTCCTCAACGGGCTTGATGACATCGGTATGACCTTGCAGCACGAGCCTGATATCACAAATTATGAAAATACTCGACCTTCCTGGAAACGGGGAGTCACGGCTTAGCATTAATCTGAATACGAAAAGCCCCGCTCCTTATCAGGGTGGGGCTTCTATAAACAATCAGTAGTGAGATTACTTTTTCGGAATAGAGTATCTCTGTATATAACTGGCTCTCTCATCCGAGTAAGATATCCATACGGAATGATTTTTCGGATCGACTGCCAGAGTATGCGCCCCTTCAGGAACAGTTACTCTCCCTATCACCTTGGCTCCATCATCGGTCTCTTCAACGACTGTTATTTCACCATCGCAAGCACAATACACTCGCTTCGTGAATGAATCGAAAGCAATCTGATCGACACCTCTTCCTATTTCAACAGTACTTAGAACTTTTCCCGTTTTCATATCTAGAATTGCCAGTTTACTATTTTTACCAGCAGAAAATAGTCGCTGAGTTTTTGAATCAATAGCGAGGCCATGCGGTCCTGTAATTGGTTCGGTCGACCAATCGGATACGACTTTATCTGTCGCCGGGTTGATTACTTGAACTGAATTTTTCTCTTTGATATTCTGATACAAGCGATCACTGACGGGGTCGTATTCCACATATTCTGGGGCGCCTGATATAGTAACACTGCGAACTATCTTATCCGTTTTGGGATCGATGACCCACACTTGAAGACCATCGTCTTCATCTACATAAAGCATGCCGTTCTTGCTGTTGAACGCTAACGTATCCGCCGGCCCGGTTAATTCAATCTCGTCAATTTTGGCAAGAGTAGTTCGATTAAACACGACCACCTTCTTATTTGGTCCAGCAGCAAACATCTTATCCGTTTTAGGATCAACTGCCACGCCATTCACGGCTCCTGTTTCCAGTTCTTTGATCTCCTTAGTTTGAAGATCATAAACTGTGAGTGACCCTGCACCAGGATGTGCCGCAAGCAAGCGTCGTTTTTCCCAATCTACCATCATCCAATCAAACTTGCCGGGTTTACCAGGCAGAGTAATCGCCGTGTGCGATTTTAGCAGTGGCGTCGTTTCTTGTGTGCTGCTGCCTGATGCAATAACTGCCGCCAGACAGAACATATTGCATCCAATCAATAATGAAATATTTTTCAATTGGCTTTCTTCTCCTTGATCAAATCTTTTGAATACGCATACAGAGTCATATTACAATAGATTCTATCATAGAACACGTACATATAACAGACCAGAATATTAACTATGTATTATGAAACGGTTAGGATTTACTAAGTGGGGAAATTACTTGTACAGATCTAGCTCATTTTAAAAACGTGTTGCTGTCAGATCAAGGGAGAGTCGCCTATTAAGTGTAGAATACGTAAATTGCAGCTCTCGAGTACCGATACGTCTGCCAAGGGTAAACTGAACGTCACGGTAGCTTTCTCCACCATACTTCTGGAGCGTAACACCGGTTAATAGTCTCCACTGCTTGTCGAGTCGGTATGAAAGATCTGCAAGAACACTGCTGTCGGAAGAATCGAGGAAAGTGCTGCCAAATAAAACAACTTCAATCTTCCGGTTTGTTGCAACATTATAGTTGACACTTAATCTATGTTTGCCACTGGAGATATACAGTCCACCAGGCTGTGCAACATAATCGTAAGTGAGATTTACAGCGCCCCCATGAGCAAAGGTGTGGTCCAACGCTAAGGTAGCCAACGAACTGGCCCCTGAAAGAGCGGTACCAGAGGACCACACATTTCCGAGGCTGAATGAGTTTGTAAGAGTGGTGCGTTTATCAATCGGAATTGGACGCGTAAATGCTCTAAAAATGACGTCTTCCGTAGTTTCTGATGTATTGCCTACCAGTGCATCCTTGCTGGTGGAAGATCCTGTGGAAATATTCGTACCGAGCGTATATAGAAACGATCTCGAGTTACTTAATTTATGGGGTTGAGTTTCTGCATAGACTTCACTACGAAGTGAAGTGGCTCTAAGAGAAGTCAAGGTTTGGCCGCCGCTGAAATTAGCGCCCCAGCGATAGTATCGAAGCTGTTGATTGAAATTTGCAGAAGAGATTAGGCTCTGATGCTGTGGCAGTTCAAAATAGAAAGAACCCTGGCTGGTCGAGTTGAATTCCTGATTGTGATTCCACCTGAATCCCCAATCCCCACGAGTAATTCCTGTAAAACCAAATGAGCCGTCATACCGCTTTTCACCCAACGAGTTATAACCCTGGATCATATCCAAACCCCAACCAGGATTTGTTGAGTAGTAGGATCGGCCAAGCTGCTGCTGGTGTCGGAGATATAGAATACCTGTAGATTTCGGAGTTAAATTATAGTAGAATGGCAGTTCAAGACCAAGACCATGTGTGCCAACACTTACGAACTGATCAGAAAATAGTTCTTCTGAATTTAGAGGGAGTTCGTAGTACGGAAGTGACATTATCTGAGTCTGGTCTTGATAAAACTTTGGCCGTCTAAATTGGAGTTTATCCCCTGGGAAATAGGTGATACTATTTGCGACAACTACGAGTTTAACTTGCAGCGTTGGAAACATGATATAAGAAGATGGAATAGGTGTAGGGCTCGGCTGTACTATAAGATTTTCACCACTGATGATAACGGTTTGCAGGCGGGAATTGAGATCCGCAATGGCGTATCCCTGTCCAGTCTGCAGACTATAAAAGAGACGTGTAGCATGAAGTGTATGATTGCCACGTTTTAAAACTATATTATCGTGTGCACGAACAATATTATCATCGCAATTCAGTTGAAGCCGATCAGCTGTGAGCTCAATGTTACGGTACGTGATATGAGATCCACCGTTTTTACCTTGTGCTTCCACTACACGATCGGTAGCACTGTAGGCCAAATAGCTTGATCCACCGATCTGCATAAATGTGTTACCCTGAAATAAATCCTGAGGGTCACTTGTAAATAGAAGATCAAGAACTGCGTTTCCGCCTCCAGTAGAAAATGCAGTAACATGCGCCAACCCGCTCAATTGTGAACTGGTAAGTCGTACTCTGGCAATCCCAGAAAACGTCTGGCTTTGCTGCTGGCTTAGCGTCCCCAGCGTTGTTTGGAACTGTACATTGACGCCATTACCCGCAATTCTTCCAGATGAATCGCGAACTTCGGCAATAACATCGGCAGATTGCTTCCCATCTGCAAGGAGTGTTGAACGGCTAGATCGTAGAGTGAGAGTATTAAATGCTCTCCCTGCCATAGATTGTGCTGGGTGAGTACAGAGAAACAACAGAACTAATAGGCCTAATTTAACACGACTTAGCATTCAGTTTATCCAATATTATCTGGAATTTGGGGATGTAAAATACGAGTATAAGTCAATACTTTGCAATAGTAGGCTTCTACAAATTTTTCTGTAGAAGCCTACCGTTGGTACTATCTTGCGATCAGATAAGGGAGCGTCTGGGTGGATCTTCTGCCATCAGATGCAACGGCAGAGACCTGCACGTTGTATAAGCCAGATGATAGAATAACTCCCTTTTGATCTCGCAAATCCCACAGTGCGTTAACATCACTTGATACTGAACCATTAGCGGCTCTTGTGGAAGGTATCAAGTTACGAATCGTTCTCCCCTTGCTGTCATGTATCGCAATATTCACATCTGCCGCCTGCGTAAGACTGCAGTGTATAGAAACACTCTGAACAGCACGCCCTGAAGAAGCGCGACCGTTTGGAATTACTTCCAGTGATACTATTCTTGTCATACCTGCCCCGTGTTGTGGATCGGCTATGAATTGAATATGCTGGGTCGAGTCAGCCCCGGTCTGTAGTTTATAGGATGCAGTTCCAAACAGATTTTTTCTGGCGTTAGAAGTTGGATCCAACAGACTAAGGGTATAGCTGCGGGGAACACTAGCTGATATTTCCGGCCAGGTGATGGTCACAGTCTGATTCGGCTTAGCTGATCGCACAATTATATCCCATGTTTTACGATTCATCACCGGAGAGCGGAGATCTTGTGCGTACCTGCCCGAACCCATTTTCCATTCTGGATGGCTAATTTCCATACTCACCTGGTTGGACATTACTGGAGGTTTATCGTATTTGTAGATATCAGCTCCATCGGTGGCTTTCGGCGCAACTCCGATATAGGTATAGGTGTCTGAACTGTTTTCACCTTTGGCTACCAGACGTAACCGCCAGTTGTTTACTGCGCTCCGACCTAAAGTGCTGCCAATGCTCGCGCTTTTGGTAGCCAATGTATTGATAGAAACTCCTGGAGTATCTGTACCATTATAGATAAACTGGAGAGTTCCCTTTTTGCAATATATCCAGTAACCATCGAACGGCTGCATTATGAAACCAAGATTATCAAATAGTTGATAACTCCAGTTTACAGGGTTTGAATCCGATGTGTCGTAATGGAATACAGCTGGGAGTATCCACTGGTGCACGTTATCTGATGCAGTCTGCAGGTCAGCAAATTGCTGGCTATCGGTATCGTATATCTGTACTTCAGAGAAGCGTATCCCGTAGATGTATGGATTTCCTATCTGATTCCAGCCTTTGGCATACGAAACCGTGAATGGTGTGGTTACTGGCTGAACTTGGTCGGTAACCGGATGGTACTGATTAGCGTTGAGCGTCACAACATTTCTTGGATCGGTACTAGGAAGTCTGCTTCGCAGCCAATATGCAAATCCTGGTTGGAACGTATTCACAGGTTCGTAATGACCTGCCGAAGGATTATACCGAACAAGATCGAAATCGGGTGGATTCGCATTTAATCCAAGGATTTTTGATGGTGAATCGCTTCCAAATTGAAGTGGAAACGCCAGCATCTGGAATAAACCCTTACCAACATCGTTGCCACTTAGTGTAACAGAAAGTGGAGCCGGAACTTCAATACTTTTCTGAACGAGTTTGCCTGTTTTAGTAATTGCATCGGTAGCTGTTACAGAGTATGTTAATACACCGTGTGCAGCGCTGCCAGAAGCTGGATCAGGAACTACGACCCACTGAACAGATCCTTCCGATCCAGAAGATAGACTGGTAATCGTTTTGGGATTAGCATCATTGGAGTCGTTAAGCTTCAGTCCTCTGGGAAGCTGTAGATAAACATTTACTGGCCCTAGCGCTAATCCGGAATTTGTTGAGAGTTCCGTTAGATTTTGTACAAAAGCAGTTACTGTGAATGTACCTGGATTAACAGTGGTAGTATTCGTATTGGGGTCAATTTGAACACCAAGAGCATTCGGTGCACTCACACTCAGCGACATCGGAGTTGAAAAATCATTTTCCGTAGTCGATTGTCCAACATAGGTTGTTATACTTCTAGTCTGTGAAGGACCAATTGTTTGGTTATCCCAGAAGAGACCAATAGAGGCATCGCCGATACCGTTCACAGTCGTTCGATCCAGGAAAATAGTAGGATCGGGCACAAAATCATATAGAAAGAGGCTAAGGAGATCGGTTTCCCCATAAGCGTATTTTGACGGTGCGGTAGGATCAAATGAGGCAGAATTAGTTGGCCGCAAAGTCCCGCGGATAGAGTGGATTACAGCTGGCTTAGTGGCAGTCGATGCAGAGAGTTGATCGAATGTTTCCCATATTCTAGGTACCTGACTGCCTGTAAGAAGTGTTTCAGCATGAAGATATGGATAGTTAGGTATTCGAACAGGTCCATCTTTAGTTGTCAGGCCGGTACCACCAGGACTGACCACAATATTCTGTATAAAAGCAGCCGAAACAGTACTCGTTGTTCCAATGCTTTTGTTGATAATGTTAAACTGGAATCGACATGTATCATGGACAAGCGTAGCAACTAAATCTACTTCGATATTAGAATCAATCGTGAAGCCAGTTGTTCCTGTGCCGCCCGTACCACCGGTTCCCCCAGTACCACCAGTGCCGCCGGTTCCGGTAGATGTCGACAGAGTGATAGGCAAGGTAGCCCATCTAGCTTCTAAATGGTTTCCGACCTGTGTGGGCGGGACTATCCAGATACCATTAGTGCCTTGCTCCCCAAAAACGTAATCAAATCCACCGTTAGCGACGTTGTTTATTCCACCGTTAACCCGAATATGAAAAGCAGTCCCAATAGGCTGATCGACAGTGACGGTAGTGCCTGTACCACCTGTTCCACCTGTGCCGCCAGTCCCTCCGGTACCACCCGTTCCACCTGTGGTAGTTGTGGTTCGGGGTGCTGGACCTAAAAGAATGAACTTGCTTGGGTCAGAAGTATTGTTTGCTGTTGTACTGAGATTGAAAAATCCCGATACATCAGAACTCACTCCTACACTCAAAGAAAGATAAGAATTAGAGATGCTGGTATACACCGACGTTGTAGTGGTCTGTGCCAGACAAGCTGACCCAGTAATTCCAGCAAGTGAAAGTGTCAGAGCCGCGCGGTTAAGTACACTTTTATTAATGAATACAGATGGATTCCACCCCATGCGGAAGTCCTCCCTATTGACTTGGATCGAAACTTGTTGCGGCTGGGGGGCCACACCATTAGAGATGAAACGCTGTGTGCGTCCGGAAAGTTATCCGGGGATATGATACATTTTGTGAACGCATCCGAGCATTGGATCCATCGAACTGCCTGAACAGTAATACAATGGAAAGTGTGGGGCTAAATCTTTATATCTTCAGCCCCGTGTAAGCACTATCTATCTGCCTGATATAAGCAGAGGACGAGTTTCTTGCGTAATTTCGCCATCAGCAGTGATAACCTTCAAACGTATGACATAGGCTCCGGCAGGTAGCGCATGTCCCGACTGATCGGCTCCGTTCCACACCAAATGATTATCACCAATGCTAACCGCACGTGTGGTTCCCAGTTTGGAAATCATTCGTCCACTGCTGCTGAGAATAGATGCTTCAACTGTCACATCATTAGATACAGTATAGCCTATTTCGTAAGATGGGGCACTCCGTCCGCCTATACTGCGCGAAGGATTGATGAATATATTGGTTAGCAGCGCTCGCCCTGTTAACTGGGAAGGAACAGCGTTTAGCACGAAAGCCCTAGATTCGCCCGAAGCAGAAGTATGGAATGTGTAGGAACCATTTTTCTTTAGATCGGTGGTAGACCCGGATACTTTATCGACTAGTGTTAGGCGATAGTTTCTTGGAATAAACTTTGTATTCGACCAGGATAGAGTAACGTCGCTGTTTTTCTGATCCGTGGCGACTATCAAATCCCAGTTCTTGGCTCCGGTGTTGGATCGAATATCCTGAGCGAACAATGTTGATGGTTGTTCCTTATGAGTTATACCCAGCGATACATAAGGAGTCATCATAGGCGGCTTTGCAACTCTGCCAGTTTCAGTGCCATCATTCGAGTTGGCCGACATACCCACGAAATTATAACTATCGCTGAGAGAATTAGAACGTGCACTCAACTTTAATATCCAACTGCCAGTTCCCACAACTTTCGTTGATACTGGAGTAGATGCGAGCGCCGCAGCTCGTGATCTCACAGCAGACCTCCCAGATGAACTGGAAACACTCGTAGGCGGCACGACCAATGTAATCGTATTGGTGTATACAGGATGTTGCGGATCACGAGAAGGAACAAACAACCACTGTGCACCCCATGGCGCTAACAATCCGTCAGGCAATGTATGGTATTGAATATCGCCATCGACGAACCTGTAGATTACAGGTGAAATCAACTTTCGATCAACTGCCTGCTGTATTGGGATATTTACTCCGCCAGCGGTTTGAATAAGAAGCGCATTAAATGGCACTGAAAACGAGAATGGATCACCAATAAGGTTCCATCCTTCGTGGAGTGGTATCAAGAATGGATTTTGATGGAAATCATTACCGAAGCTGAATACCGGAGTTACACTGCTAGTTCTGACAAAGTAACCTAGTCCGACTGGGAGAGGATGAGTTCCTACTGTGGCATCAGTTGATGTTCCAGTTTTGTCCTCGGCAGGCACAGCTTTATCTGTAGGATGGAAAGCGTCTGATAGCGGATGCAGCGGACTTGCAGGCAGCGGAGCATTAAATTTAACCCCAGACCAGTTTCGAATTTCTATTGGATCATTGGTATACACATCGTACTGATACGGCATCGGATAACTAGGGTTATATCTATAGAGAGTGACACCATTTCCGAGGATGGTATCTGCGCTACGTAACACTCCGTTGGGAGAATCAGCAAGAGATTCATAATAAGGTATCGACAGTGTCGTTAGCCCAGAATTGAAGGAGAACGGCTGGAGAGTTATCACTCTGGTAACCGTACTCGACACATTGGTACTTGGATTTGTAGCGACTACCACTATGGTATGCTGAAATGGCGCCGTAGTAGGAAACTTGTTGCGAATTCCCAGTATATAGTTGGGATTGGCTCCTGTGGTAACGCCAGATACCACGCTGTCAGCGATTAAATTTGAAGCAAGAGGCGTTCCATCAATCGTTACAACCACGTTTGCTAAAGGTGCATTGTTGATCGCTATTCTAAACTCGGGTCGGAAGGTAAGTACTGTTGGTGGAATACCTGTTGTAGAGGAGTTGCCACCAGCGTCTACCCCGTCAGGAGACAATATCTGCGCTCTTACGGATACTTTAGAAAGCGCAGCATACGCATCCAGTACACCGAATCCATATTTTGCATCAGGGAATTTTGTAATGCCTAACCCACTTGAATTAGCAGTAGATTTTATAGCATCAAGTGCCTGTGTAGATGTTACACCTGGCTGAGACATTAGAAGTCCGATGACACCAGTAACAAATGGAGCTGCGACGGAAGTACCTTGGACAAACTGATATTTGCTACCCTGGTCAAAAGTTAGGATTCCATCGGTAACTATACCTTTTGCGTTCTGATCCCCACCCGGTGCAGCAATATCAACTTTTCCAAAACTCGAGAAACTTGCGAGAGTTCCTGATGGCCCCAGAGCGCTTACGGTTGTTACAAATGGATATCCAGCAGGAAGTAACTGAGTGTTGTCCCCAGCAGAATTTCCTGCTGCAGCAATCATAAGTATACCCTGATCGACGCAGTTCTTAATGCCTATATATTCTGGGTCGGAAGCATCATTCGGATTGCCGCCACCACCATAGCTCATATTTACTGCAACGATATTATACTGAAGTTTGTGTGAAGCCATAAATGCATAGGAATTCAATATTGCAGGAGTATCAAATACTGCTTTTCCTTTAGATTGAATCTTTAGGGCAAGACATTGTACATTTGACCAGCATAATCCAGCAATTCCAATACTATTATTTGAATTAGCTACTGCGATGCTAGAAGTAGCCGTACCATGAGTTGGTTCACCGCCTACACCGTCAGCAGTAATATCTGAGTCATTGTCTACAATATCATAACTTGCAGAATGAAACCGCCCAAGAATATCTTCATGAGTTGGATCATAACCGCTATCTATCCAGCCAAGTGTAACTCCTGCTGCACCAGTCTGTATCGTCCAGGCTTGTGAGGCATTGATCATTTTTAACCCCCATTGTTCGCCAGAAATATATCTGGGATCGTTAGGGTCATTTGTGGTGGCTAGAGGATAGTATATTCTGCTAGAAGCGATGTGCCTTACATTTGGATCGGCTTTTAAAGTTGTAATTGCTTCTGCGCTTATAACTGCATTTTGCCTATCAGCAAGATTCAGTACATAACAATCAGCCATCAGAAGTGGTGTAACTGATACTGCATTTACTTTATTAGCCAATGCGTTGACGGTGGCCACAGGCGTGCCAGGCTGAGCAAGCAGAATAAGCTCACCAGGAATTGTACTGGGACGATTATCTGCATGTGATCGGGATGAAGCGATTACTGCGAAAAATACGAATAATAGGGACAGCCGGCTAACTTGCCGAAGCCAGGGCTTGCAGTCCATCATAATAACTCCTTAGCCGGGCGGGTAGTGATTAATACCGCCACGCATAGTGACCGAGCGCGGGGGGGCGGATGATAAATTGTATGAGCACACTGATATTGTAATCTATTACAGAATACAATATTGTCCTGGAGGAATAGTTACTCCTCCAGAACTCAGGATATTACTGACGTCCACGCTGTATCTGATCAACCGGGTTAATGTGTCCCTGCCGAATTCTAGCAGATCGCACAGTGCCTGGTAGAGCGAGGACTGCTCTGCTCTTATAGAGCCGGTTTAACTGCGCAGCCGCCTTGCTTGGGGGTGGCGGAGGACTCTGTGCCGGTGAGAACTGCCGTGGAATAGTATAGACAAATCTGAATGTTCTATCACCATCTGACGAACTCTTGGTGAACCAGCTTATTGGTCCAGGCTGATCTGAATCATGCCGTGCTCCGATGCGTATGAACAGCTGCGGTGTTGGCGCCCCAGCAACATTATTGACAAAATTGGCGAACGTTTGATCAGCCATTAGTTCTGGCTGTACTCGTAAATCCACCGGATTGGGAAGTGACTGGGCCACGCCATCGGCGGTTGGTGAGGATGAGAATATTGGCCCAACCTTGAATATTCGTGTAGGATTTGAGAAAGATCGATCAAGAGAAACTTCGATCTGGAAGATATCCGCTCCAGCCCTGGATGTGAATTGCGGATTGAATTGCTGGATATTTACTGTAGATGCCTGTTGAACCGGAGCAGTTAGTATAACAGGATTGACAGGTGTCACAAAACCAGATGAAATTGGATCTGTCTCGACACAAGCAGTTCCATTTCCGCCTGTAGTACCTCCTCCGGTTCCTCCGCCAGTGCCACCACCGGTTCCGCCGCCTGTACCACCACCAGTTCCGCCGCCTATACCACCACCGGTTCCCCCACCAGATCCACCTGCTCCTACACTAGCAACTTGTCGCTGTAAACTAGCAGATACTTGATACTGATAAGATTGACCAGGGGTAAACCCAGTTGTGATTATCGTTGGAAAGAAAGGTGCAAGACACGCAATGGCAGAAGTACTGCCTATAGTAGTTGCTGAACCCAGCGTAACGCCGATACCATTAGTATAATATGCAAAAGGAGATGCCTGATCAGTGAAATTACGTATTGTGGGCGATGAAGTACCCACCGGAATGCCAACAGTATTTAGTGATCCCCCCGTGCCGCCAGTTCCTCCTGTACCACCAGTTCCACCCCCTGTACCGTTATTGCTTGTTGTGACATTATATGGAAAATCTGGTGCACGCCATACATGGTATTGAACGACTCCAGCCTGACCGAAAATGTTATCCCCCCAAGTAATACGTGCTTGAGCGCTGAGTCCATCGGTGGTTGCTTCCGCAGTGACATTGGTTACAGAAGCCTGACCGCCTTTCGCTGCAGAAGAGACAAGAACGCCTAAACCGAGCGCAGCAAAAGTAGTGCCAATTGCAGCAAAACTAAACTGAGATTTGCCGCCGCTAGATTTCAACTGCATAAGTGGGCCATCTGCAAATACCATGGGGCGATACAGAACACGTGCGTAATCTTCTGGATGAATACCGCCCACATTCTCACTCACTTCTGCTTCACTATCGGTGGCATAGGAGCGAACGATATGTACTTTACCTTCACGAACCTTAGAACCACCATTACCTTCGCGCAGAATAATCAAGTCGTCTCCGACTTTCAACCCATCACGAAGTCCACGGTTAAGAATTACGGTCTGATCGTTAATATTCAAAACAGTTGCCGTTACCAGTTGTCGCTGAATCATTTGCCGTACGACGTCCTGGCTGGCATACTCCACTGCCTTACTAGTAAGCTCATCAGTAGATTCTGCCTGGCCTGGCCTGGGCGCTGCCTGGGAACGTGCTGCCCCACCATTAATAATCTCAGTGGAGGCGACGTCTCTGATGGTGACGCTTAATCCAAGGCTGATGGCGTGGCCTTTGACTGCTCCGTAGGAAGCGACTTCACCCTGAACGATAGCTTCCGCATTAAGGCGTTTTGCCAATCGAATGAGATCATCCAGACTCATATTCATCGGCTGTTCGTCCAATGCGGGAACTTTTAGCCCCATCGCCTTGGCTTCAACGCGAGCTTCCTTACGCGGTATAACATCAAATCTTCCTTGACCAGAGTTAATCAGGTCAGATTCGACTGCTGCGGTAGCATTGATGGCCAGCGGGTCAGACACATCATGGGTTGTTCTGTTGACAAAATTTGCTAACAGAACCCTTATTACCTGTGGTGCTTGCGCCTGTGCTGCCTGCGGTCTAACTAACATCATGGGCGAACATAGCGCCAGCGTTAGCATCCAAATAGTAGCACGGGCGAATGGACTCCTGCGAATGGCTTTCACTCTATCGTCTCCTCCCTCAGGGTTCCCGTGCCGCCGAGGCGAACGGGTCTTGGGCTTCTTAAGCGTAATGTAGTTTCGA
>JANXSG010000116.1 GCA_025352825.1 Chthonomonadaceae bacterium
ATGTTAGTTATGGTGCAATAAATCAGCCGGTAAGTGTCATATTTTTGGCGTTCGATCCAGATGATCCTTCCAGGAAACTGCTGCGCGGCTCAATAATGTATTTCACTGATACAGTAGTACAGGGCGAGATTATGCTGGGGAAAAAACAATATAGAGTAGTTCTCAAAGATCTGCTGTCATGCGCCGATTTCCATGGCCACTTGAAGGAGCCGGTCTCTGGTGTACTGTTGATGATTGACGTCAATGAGAATGGGATATTTGATCATAAGGGTGAGATTTTCGATATCGTGAAGCCGTTCAATATCAAGGGGATTACTTATGAGATTTCGAACATTTCGCCCGATGGTGAGACGATAGACATAATACAATCCGAACGCAAAGTCGAAGAGATTCCACCTCCACCTGATCTGCGGGTCGGTCACAAGGTACCTTCATTCGTAGCGCAATCAATCGATGGAAAGCCAGTTCGTTTTCCCGAGGATTATAAGGGTAAGAAAGTCTTGCTGCAGTTCTGGGCGTCGTGGTGCAGCGACTGCCAGAGAGAGATGCCAAATCTTGCTGCCATGTACGCTAAATATCATCCGCTTGGGCTGGAGGCGCTGGGAATCAGCGTCGATAAACCAGATACTCTCAGTGATGTCAAAAAATATATGCAATCGGTGAAAATGACCTGGTTACAAGTATACGAAGGGAAGCATTGGCAGTCCTCCATAGTCCAGCTATACGATTGCAGAAACATTCCTGGAGCGCTGCTTGTGGATGGCACCACAGGGGAAGTCCTCGCGAATTCAGATGATGTTCTGGCTGCTCGTCTAGAACCTACTCTGCAAAAGTTATTCCCTAAATAGAGGCGCTATTTCAAAGAACAAAGAGGGATTCTAGTTGTCTGAAGCACAAAAACCTAACTTCGTAAATCTGATTGATATAGATTCGGCTGCACTTAATATAGAGGACGCTGCAGATCAGATTATTACTCTCAAATTTGCCGCGAAGGCAGAGGGTTTGCGAGAGCCAGAGCTAGTATGGGTTCCCAATTGCTTCAGGCTGACGCCGAACCTTCCACAGATACTTAAAAAGTCTGGAATGAAGGCTATTGTTACTGGCAGTGCAATTCAAATCGAAAATTCTCCAGGCACACTAAATTATCTCTTGTGGCAGGGGATTGATGGCACACAGATACCCATCTTTTTTCCTGAAAAATCCCTGAAGAGTATAGAAAGCTCTTCTCAAGATTTTGAAGGTGATGTGCGGAAGGAGATGGATGCTCTTTCAGTAACTATTCCTGTATGGGTAAGTGAGACCCCATTTATAACTAATGAATCGCAAACCTCTCAACAGTCTCCTAATACTCAGCGTGGGAATTATCACAAAGAGAATAAATTTTACAACACTCTCGTACTTATTGGAAAGGATACGCTCCCAGATGTGAGCGCCGCAATTTCGTCCTCCGTTCTTGAAGCAACCGATGCAGATTGGAAGAATCTTCTCGACTCGCGCCTTCAAACTTTTGCGCTCTCTATCAATACGAGAGGTGTAAAGCGCCCGGTTATAGTGATGAATTGTCATAGTTTCTTCGCAAACGAGGCGGTTGTAATAGGCATTAAAGGTGACGAATCTCCCGTGGCAGCGCTCGGGCCGCAAGGAGAATTGCAGCCAGTTCAAATAGTTGTGGATGCCGATGGTGGTCGATCTGCTCTATTTGTAGCCAAGAACGTACCAATGCATGGGTACGCAGTCTGGGATCTGATGGCGACGAGTATTGCCCCTGATCTCGAGGATCCGGTATTTACCACGAAAAGCTCTCTGGAGAACGAGCTGCTTCGTGTGGAGTTCGACTATGTTACTGGGCTGATTACTAGCATATTTGATAAAAGCCTCGAACGCGAAGTGCTGAACGCGGCAGTGGAGGTGAGTGCGAATGGCAAACGAAAAATAGTCCTTAAAAACACTGCGAATCAGTTCGAAGCTGTTGACCGCCACCATCTCAAAACTACCATTCTGGAACTAGAAAACATAGAGTTGCTGGAAGATGGGCCAGTGCGTGGAGCACTGCGATTTACGCGTAAGTTTGGTAATTCGAGAATTGTCCAAACTATTCGGCTGACAAGCGCCAGTCCTCGATTGGATTTTCTCACGGAGATCGACTGGAAGGAAAAAGGGCATCGATTGGATGTTGTCTTCCCTCTAGCCATAAATGCCCGCCGTGCTGCGTTCGAGATTCCTTATGGTTACAGTGAGCGGCCGACATTTCGAAACCCAGGCTGCAGCTACTTTGATGACTTTATTCGCTGCGGCTGGATCGATCTGAGTGAAGGCGACTATGGCGCCGCTCTGTTGAACGACAGCAAACTGAGTATGAAAGCCGATGGCAATTCAGTACGGCTGACCCTGAATAAGCCAAACGAATCTGAGTGTTCATGGCATCGATTCAGCTATGCGCTGCTGCCGCATGATGGCGATCTCCGAGAGGGTGAGATTCTAGAAAATACCTATTCACTGAAAAATCCCCCTCGCGCCCTGGCTATTACCGGAAATCAAACGGGATTGATGCCTCTTCAACAGACTTTTTTCGAACTCGATAATGCTGGCGTTTTCATCGAATCAATCCACCTTGCTAAGGCTGATATGGCACTCATAGTTCGGTTATATGAAGGGCATAATACACGTGGAACCGTGGCGCTTTCAACTATAATTCCCATTAAGAAAGCTTTTCTGACAGATTTGCTCGAAAGAGAGCTTGTTGAAATACCAATTTTTGATGGTGGAATTCTTCTTCCTGTTCTCCCCTTTGAAATCATAACTGTCAAATTTCTTCTGTAATCTCAACTATCGGCGCAACCTCCTACTTCAACACTATTTCAAGCTCCGACTGCAAAAGAATTACATACACTCCAATTCTCCTCTCTCCACGCCGATAATTCCATAGCTGAAAATCGCAATCTAACATCGTATGATCACCTTGGCAATAGTGTATTTGTGGAGCTATCTTTTTGTTATTAATAACTGTGTCGATTCCCGCTGCTCTAAGTAGGTACTACGGAAGGGTCTATAGTTGAAGCAAACGCATTTCAGAATAAATCCCAAATGGCAGAATCTTCACCTTCTGTTGATACTAATTCCTGCTGTACTGCTGGGTTTGGGCTCAAGAGCTGAGTTTGCGGCATCTGCAGATGATAATGAAGCGAGCCTATGTGGCTCACTCCGATACCGTGCGATGTGGATCTACGGCGCAACAAATTCCAATGTCTCAGAAGATTGGCGGCCGATATATAATAAGATGCGGTCGATTCACTCGGGATTGAAAGCTCACCATCCAAAAGATAGTGCAGATTTAGATTCTTCTTGGGATCGATTTTCTAGGATGCTAGATTCAAACAACAGAGTGGATTGGAAGACATGCAATCAACTGCGTGAGGCTGCGGACGCTCTTACAAACTCTATAGAGCAAGAAACACATGGTTATCATTTCACTGCATTCTGGCTAACTATAACTGGTGTCACATTTCTTTGCATGTTAAGTCTTTTTAAGGTCTATTCTGATCGCGTTAACACAGCAGCGATGCAGGCAAGATTAAATTCTGACAATCGTTTCCGAGTTCTCTTCGAAGACTCATCCGATGCGCATCTCCTTTTCGATGATTCTGGAATTATCGACTGTAATAATGCTGCTATTGAGATGCTCAAATGTAAGGATAAACGGGAGGTTCTCTTGCTTCATCCAGCATCTCTCTCTCCCGAATACCAGCCCGACGGCAGCCTTTCGCTCGAAAAGTGCATCATCATGGATGGCCTCGCCAAGAAGAATGGCTTTCATCGATTCGAATGGATTCATCGAAAGATGAACGGGATAGATTTTCCTGTGGAAGTGACTCTCACACCTGTTTCCCTGCAGGGTAAAGATGCTCTGCTGGTGGTTTGGCATGATCTGACTGATAGAAAAAAAGCAGAAGAGGAGATGTCCAGAACGCAGTCTCGGCTGGAGGAGGCGCAGAGTGTAGCAGGAATAGGAAGCTGGGAGTATGATATCGCCGCAAACGAGATAACATGGTCCAAAGAGATGTATCGCCTCACAGAATTTGACATATCACTAAAAGTTCCTTCGTACAATGAACTAATGCTGCGTTATCATCCAGATGATGTACCCATGCACAACGAAGTAGTGCAAAAAGCAATACAGGATGGATTGCCATATGCATTCGATATTAGAGTGCTATACAAAGATGGCCATCAGGGCTGGATGCATGCCATTGGGAAATCCACTAGAGACAGTGAAGGCGTGATCACGCACTTGTATGGCACGATGATGGATATTACAAAATCCAAAACTGCAGAGATCGTCATGCGTGAAAGTGATCAGCGATTTCGTATGCTCCTTGAGTGTATCGGTGAGGGAATATATTGTATCGACAAAGCGTGTATCGCAACAATCGTCAATCCAGCAGCTTTGAAAATGCTCGGTTATACATCCGAAGAGTTTATTGGACAGAACTTGCATCAACTTTTGCATCATTCACATGAAGATGGGACACCATACACAATCACTGAATACCCCATTTATAAAGCGCTCCATGGCGGAGAAAAATGTCGTATAGCAGATGAAGTGTTTTGGTGCAAAGATGGCTCGTCGCTGCCTATCGAATATATCAGCACTCCTCTGTTGAAGGACGGCGAGATCGTAGGCCTCGTCGTTTCCTTCAAAGATGTAACAGATAGCCGAAAGCAGCTAAAAACCATAACATCGGCATATAATCAGATGGAAGAACAGATTTTGCTGGTAAATGAGCAGGCTGTGGAACTGGAACACCAAAAATCTGCCCTTGAGCTCGCCAACACACAGCTAGAGGCTTTTGCAACAACAGACGGACTCACAGGCTTGAAAAACCATCGATCCTTTCAGGAGAAGTTAGCAGAAGAGTGGAAACACACAAACCGTCAATCACTTCCTCTTTCGCTTATACTGCTGGACGTGGATAAATTCAAATCATACAATGATGCCTACGGCCATCCCGAAGGTGATAAAGTGCTTAAGTCTGTATCGGCGCTGATGCAGGAAAATTCCCGAGAGACGGACTACGTCTGCAGATATGGTGGAGAAGAGTTTGTAATTATTCTTCCCAATACAGACGTTGATGGAGCCATCAATGCTGCCGAACGGATACGAGCGGCTATTGAATCACATCCATGGAACCAGAGAGATGTCACAGCAAGCTTCGGTGCCGCTACCATTGGAGCGGGAATCGATCAGCCTCAGAAGTTGATCGATGCGGCTGACAGGGCGTTATACACCAGCAAAGAAGGAGGGCGAAACTGTGTCACACACGCCAGCAACCTGAACAGTATGGATGTATCGGATGAACTTTTGGGGGATACCAGCCTTCCCTACTCCAACATTGTGCGAGATATGCTGCAAAATCAGTCTGAAACCCTAACTTCTGCATCAGAAAAGATACGAGAGTCACTGTCTCAAGCGTATAATGCCACCATCTCTAGTTGGTCTCAGCTTCTGGACATGCGCGATAAAGAGACAGAAGGGCATAGTGAGCGTGTGACCAAATTGACAGTTCATCTCGCAAAACGGATTGGCATGAACGTGGAAGAGGTGCTCTATGTGCGCTGGGGCGCAATGCTCCACGATGTGGGTAAAATGGGTATCCCCGATCATATCCTGCACAAACCTGGGAAGCTCACCGAAGAGGAGTGGGAAATAATGCGGAAGCATCCCACAATTGCATACGACACATTATCACCTGTCGCTTTTCTACTTCCGGCACTAGACATCCCTTATTGCCATCATGAAAAATGGGATGGCAGTGGTTATCCTAGGGGCTTGAAAGGAAATGAAATTCCGGTGTCTGCAAGGTTGTTTTGTGTCATCGACGTCTACGATGCCCTCACAAGCGATCGCTCCTACCGTGCAGCTTGGTCTCCTGAAAAGACAATCGCGCACATAGAATCGCTGTCCGGAACTCATTTCGACCCCAGAGCTGTAAAAGTATTTCTGGAGATGATGAATGAAAAACCGATGCTAGATTCTGACGAGTGCGAGAGAATTGCCGCATAAAATTTCGAGGGAACCCAAGTAAACGAACAGTTCCAATTCGGGACTATGATACTGTAGGGGCAATTGCAAAAGTCTAGAAAATTTTAATTCGATGCGACGAAATGAATTTCTTCGCTTTGTAGCCGTCGGCTGTATGACCTTCGGTCACGAGATTCGATGGTGTGCAAAGCACATTCGCCCAAACGCCACAAGCGAAGAAATTCATTTCGTCGGTGACTTTTGCGATTACCTCAATATAAAAACATTTCACCTCATTTTGCTGCCACATGCTTACTTGTGGATTTCCCCTCCGACTCCGTAGAATAAGACATCTGAACTCGTTTATGCTGAAAAAGGCTGACAACTAAACCACCCACGGCAGCCCCTAATACAAAGGAGACGGCGATAACCAAAGTTAGTGGATGAAAACTCATCAATGGCCATACCATGACACTGTTTGCATAGTTGATCATAGCAAAAGCCGTAGTAAATACGGACAACACTATGAGCACAAATACCAGTACGACCAACCGCGTATTCATACTTCTTACTCCTCATGTTACAATCAACTGCTCAAATATTTAAATTTCCAATATGCCAACTATCGCGATTTGAGTTCATCAGAATTCAGGTTGATGGCATATAGATTGACAACTAAATCTAATATACGTTCCAATAAGTAATCTATTATCTCTGACTGTTCCCTTGCTGATGCTCTTGTGCATTACCTTTTTGAAAAGCATCCCGTTCAAGCTGTTCATGCTGCTGCTGTTTTAGCTGCTGTTGTGAATGCTGATTTTGCTCATGCCTCTGTTCTGCAGATGACTGAAGTTTTAGATGATCTTCTATTTTTTTCTTCGATTCTATATCTATTACTTCACTATCTGCAGGAGAATCTGCAGCATGTTGGCTTGATTTTATTGAGTTGTCCAGTTGCTTATCGGGCAATTGTGTGTTTTCAGACATTGTTAAGTCTCCTTCAAATAAGGCAATTGCAAAAGTCCATCGAGTACAATTCTTGTCTATCCCCCTTGCTCTGATTCCCTCGTACCTCGGAGGGAAGGGGGGAATTTTTAACCTCACACCAACCCCTCTCCCAGACACTCATTCCTCGTTGGGAGAGGGGCAAATGCTTGATAATGATTCTCCCCCTTCCCTATCGCAAAACAGTTTATCGTTTGCGTGAGCAGGGAAGAGGGCTGGGGGAGTAGGCAAAAGAAGTGTCCATTCTGGGGGATTCATGGCTTTTGTAATTACCCCAACAGTATAGAATACAACTATTTTGGACTAGCTGGTGTACCAGGATTACCTGGTGCGCCTGGTGATCCTGGAGCTCCGGGTGCACCTGCAGCGCCAGTTTCGCCTGTCGAACCCGTAGCTCCTGAGGAACCCGATGAGCCGGTCTGCCCGGTGGCGCCGGTTGCCCCGGCTGGCCCTGGGGTCGATCCTGGTACTACCACCGTTGTATGTGTATTTGGAGGCGTTTCTACGGGTGCCTCATTCGTTGTCTGACTGCAACCGCCAAGTGCAAACATTGACAGCACTAGTAAAAAAACAAATTTTTTCATCTTGGATAAATACCTTTCACCATACCAATACCACCTTTGTGGCAAGGGTCATTCTTACTGTATATTAATAATTTGATGCAAATGAGGATTTCTCGTTTCGAAAGCATCTCAACATTTGCTTCAACGGATATTCTTATCTTCTTCGGCCCTTCCAGTAGTAGCCGCCCCCGCCAAACACAACTAACAAAACCACCAGGATGATAATAAGTGTCGTATTGTCCATTTTCTTTTCTCCCAAGCTTCCTACAAAATTTCAGTCTTATTTGAATTATTCGATGTCTGAGTGGTTATTGATCAGTATATTTTTCCTGGTTCAATATAGGCGATCAGCCCGAAATTCAAAGAAATTACCAGAGGCTGCTGAGCTTCCTCGCAAGCATACTCACCCCCTCTTATATCTTTGCCGCCGAGATACGCTTTCCACTCTAAATGAAAACGAGCACATTCGCTGCGGGTCATATGAAAGGTTTCTGCTCCTGGTGTACCCGCAAATCTAATTCTTACCGGCATTCCCAAAATGGGGTCGAGTATGGTATCCATCTATTCATTTCTCCTTTCAGCAAAAGCGGCTTTCGCCCTCTTCACATTACAGGTGTCGAATTTACGGCTCCTGTAATAGCCTAAATCTATTTCGAACAAAGGTGATTTCGGTAAACTTGCCAACCGCATCAATCAATTGTATCGGCAGTGTAACCAATGCATTCGTGCCCAGGCGAATTCGACTTATATCATCGAACTGTATCTCAGCTCGCTCTCCCTGCCCCGCCCATATTGGTGCACCTTGCCGTAAGGGCAAATTGATCGAAGCTGGCGACCGGTTTGCCTGTGCATTTCGGCACAAGTTGACATCGCCATAAATATAAGAAAATCGGGCCATGCGCACCGGCCCGTTATTGCCTCCATTTGTTTCAGCAGCCTATACTTTGGGCAGACATCTAGACATGAGACTAAGTACCAAAGCTGTCATCAAGTCTATGGAACTATGTGGAATTTTACATTTCAGCATTGTTGGTTCCTAAATCCTTACTCCTGTCGAAACGCCATTAGCCGATTATTAAGAGTAGAAACCCATTTCCATAGAGTTTAAGCTCTCTGGGTACAGCCCTCATATAATCAGAGTTCTAACAAAACCGAACAAGAAATTCATCCGACACTCAGCGTATTGTTATCTAAGATTGAGATTAGACACTTTGTGTTTAGAGTAGTAAATCTCGCCGGGGATTAAGAACGTGGTAACAAACCTAAACCAAAGACAAATGATTTCCTTCGTACAATCAGAAGACGCTGCAGTATGCACGTTTGTTCCTCAAGTTATCTGAAGCTGATTGTGATAGATTGGAGGCAAGTGATTTCTTCTTAAAAAATTAAATAGAACGGCTGCACATTTAGCGCGCACTGTTATCCGTATGTAATATAAAATACAACATAAAAAAAGCTCCCGTTGCTAACTCAGGGAGCAAATATAAGGTGAATTGTCAGATCATAATAAGAGTAGATCTATATTGCTTTCATACGGTTGTTTTTAGGATTGTGTTCGAGTTCACACAGTCCAAGAACCTCCATTAGAGGGGGTATATAGGCTCCAAAGCGCCCCCGGAGTCCTTTTTTCAAGCCGTACCAGCCCCCAATAGGGTTGACCGGAGAGCGCCCCCACGCTTCCACTGTACCCTCCTTAGCTGGTTTCTGCTCGTCGGCACCACCCAATTCCACCCACTCTCCGGAAGCTTTTAACATAGCATGCAAGTCATCGATACAACATGCATCGTATAGCAGAACAGTTTTTCCCACAGTGCATATAAGCACGCGGGTGCCATCTTTTTCATCGATATGCATGGTATATTCGGAAGTTCCTGGTGGTGTCTTGAGCGCCCAGGGATTATCTTTGGTTCGATCTAGTACTGCCATCAGTCTCCTTAATCAACGCGGAAAATGAAAAATGTGAATATTCCTGAGATAATTGCAAAAGTCTCAAAGCAGCTGAAAAACTCGTTCACGCCCTCACGCCCCCTCTCCCAAAAACAGGAGAAGGGGCTGGGGGCGAGGGCTTAAATATGCGTGTATATCCGACTTTTGCAATTACCTCATAATTTAATTTTAAATTGAATGGCGATGACAGAATTGATCATTACTTTTGCAATAAACCGCCAATGCGCTGCCAAAGAATGATATTCCAACGATGATTTATCTTGTCGTAGGCTTTACCTGTGATATTCCCCAACTCATCAATTCCTGCAGCTTCCGAGTTTTCATAGCCATCTGGCAGCAAGCTTTGGAGATCGAAAGTGCTTCGTGCAGTTCCCTGCCAGAGCAGGGCATGATTATGTCCGTTTAATATTCCGGTTCCCACTTGCAGGCTTCCAGAAATTCCGTTTGCCTGAGAGCGCTCATATCCTTCCGGATGGAGATCGATCGCGCTCTTGGCAGTGCTTTCCCATAGCATCGCATGTCCTGTTTTGCCCATAGTATCCGCATAGCCTACCTGTTTTTTTCCATCGATACCTGTGGCATGTGAATTCTCCCAACCAGCCGGATGAAGATCTACCATACTCGATGCAGTTCCCTGCCAGAGCAGGGCATGTGTCACTCTCACCGCAGCCAATCCGTCACCTGTCTGTTTTCTGCCATCTGTGACAACAGCACGCGAAGAGAGAAAACCTTTCGGATGTAGATTCACGGCGCTATCTGCGCTGCCACAAGAGGCTCTCCTGCATGAGCGACACCCACCTGCTGCATTCCACCACAGCCAAGCGCAACAGAGAAATTTACCCCGGCAGGATTCAAGTCTACAGCGCTTTGTATGGTACTTCTCCAAAGAACCGCATGTGTATCGCCATTAGTAGCCTGGCCAGAGGCTTGCCCAACCTGCATCTTACCAGATGCTCCATTTATCCGTGTTTCTATACAATTGGGTAGGTGCAAATCGATGGCGCGATGTGTATCTGCAGTCCACATAATTGCATGAGAGGAACCTATTCCAGAACCATAACCTACCGCTCGTCCGGCTCCAATTCCATTGACGGTAACCTCTTTTATCCCATTTGGTGGTTCAAGTATAATCGCTTTATATGAGCTTGCCGGATTCTGCTAAGCGAGCACCGGCACAGTCAGTAACATCGCAATAAGTGGCATAATTACACTCAGTTTATTCACCGAAAACAGCAGCCGGGTTTTTTTCAAGTTATCTATATCCTTTGCTATGCCTTATACTCTATTATGGAGGATAAATCAAAAGGCGTAATTTCGTTTTTTGATATCCAGGAACTGTTCAAGAATTCGCCCCAAAATCTGTTTTCCCTGGTCGTTGGCATGTACAACATCACGTTTAAAAGTGTTCACATCTTTGCCAGTTGCGCGCACATAGGTTCCCCAAGCACCCTCCATGTCGAGAAATCCTGTATGCAGTTCTTCGGACAGCAGCAAGAGTTTAGTTCTGTAGCTGTCACTCTTTCGATCGATTTCAGGGAGCCATTTGGGATCATTAGGATCTGTCCGTCCAAAGGGGCCGGTCATGAGCAGAATCTCAGCTTTCGATCCCTGCCTAATCTGTCTGATAACCTCTAGGATAGAAGCAATATCGTCGTGATGGCTGATACCGCCAATCAGTACTAGATCTGGTTTCTTATCGAGTACATATCTGGCTATGCGGCCATTATCCTTGTACCACCAGCAGCCCGTACTGCCTCGAACCACCACGTAGTTAGTGAGCTGCAGCTTAGGGTAGTCTCTCTGCACAAGAAATCGCCATCCCGAGTTGTAGGTATCGTTCACGATGCTGTCGCCGAGATTCACTATAGCCAGACTTCCACCCTTCCGGATTATCGTCTGCAAATGCTTAAGGTTTTTCCATCTGTCGGGGGGAGGAGAGAAAACCACTGGTTTCATCTCTGAATAAGTCTTATCAATTATTTCTATCGTATGCTCCGGAACTTTCGCGATCACCATCCCATCATCAGAAGGGGGCTGAACAGGACTGGAGATTAAGTTCAGTACGACGAGTGCTGTAGTGAATAACATCGGTTTTCCTTTTCTTAGCAATGTGATGCTGTCATGAGGGATGAATTCTGTATCGTTATGTCTTTAGCAACAGGTTCACCCCAGTATAACATGCATAGAGCAATAGGATTCAAAATAGTTTCTCAACATGCAGGAAAAGCTTAAGGTTGTGTAGGATTCATACATATAGTTTAGTACAAATCCAACACTTTTACGAGTAAACATTCATGTCTTCAGAACTGTCACCCATAACATCCTCCTCAGAAAACTGTTTATCAGAATGCGCCTGCCATTCATCCAACAGTATTACCCGAAGGGATCTGCTGCTTACTGCAACCATGGCATCGTTGTCACTGCCCGCTGTAGCCGGCCCTTTTCGAGCATCGGAATCAAGATCCAATTCAGCGGCAAGCGCCTCCGTGCGCGGTGTTGCGACTGTGAAGCACCACGTTGCAGCCATATTGCGCAAGCCCAAGACTGACCTGCCGCCCGATCCCTCGGCTTGCGCCGGTTACCAATGCCCACCTGCCGCTAATATCTGCTTTGTTCATTTAGGTAAACCTCCTGTGTGATAGTGGTCGGCCATGTCGCATCCTTGGCTCAACCGTCCTTCAACAATTACGTGTCCCAGTGCCTGCCCGCCGTCGGTTAACAGTGCATGCTTGGATTGTAGTCGTTCCGAATCAATTAACTCCTCGGGCGATCCCTTTGCGTCCAGCCTTCCGCGCAGCGGATTCCCGTTCCAGCCACATCATTCGTCAGGGAGCGACGAGGTGGTTGAATACAAACACGCCTGGAGGCGTCAGGTCGGAGACGGAAGGACGTCCTTTGACCAGCGTTCCCGGTTTCAAAGTAGAAGTGGTCTCAGCCTTGTAGTTCAGGGGAAAATTGGCCCAACTGATCGAATTCAGGTGGAGAAACCGTAGCCAGATATCGCTTTCGGTCAGATCGAGTCCACCGTTTCCAGAGGAGTCACAGGTTCCCCACTCGGTTACGAACAGTGCGATCCCTTTGCTCATGGCCTGAGTCGCCTTGTCTCGGAGGAACTGTCTGTGACTGCCCGCGTAGAAGTGGAGCGAGTAGGCGATATTCTTGTAATCCGTGATCGGGTCAAGGGCGGCAATATCGACATCTTGAGACCATCTCGGCGTCCCCACAACGACAAGATTGGTCGAGCCACTCTTGCGGATGGCGCCAATGACGGTCTCCGCGTAACCCTTGATTACGGGCCATTCAGGTCCGTTCGGCTCGTTGTAGATTTCGAAGATCAGATTCGGATAAGTGCCATAGGGGGCCGGTTCCTCGTGCCAGTCAATGATCACATAGATCCCCTTGGCGATCGCCGCATCCACAACCGTTCTCACCTTGGCCAGAGCGTCGGCGGGGTTTTCCAGGTAACCCCCTTTTCCGGCTTCCGCACCCATCGCAATCCGCACCACGGTACACCGCCAGTCCTTGGCCAGGGCGTTGATGGTCTCTCGCGTGTAGAACGGTCCCGACCACTGGCTCCAAAACAGACTCATCCCCTTCAACTGATAGGGTTTCCCGCTCGCATCGCAGACATGAGATCCCACGACCTGGAGCGCCCCATGCGCTGCCACCGGAAACGAGTAAGATCCGACTGGTTGGTTGAGAGCGGTTACCGGCCCCTGACTTGGTGCTGCGGGCGCTGCGACCTTTCTTGCTTCTACGCACGGCGCCATCGAGCATTTGGCAAACCAGTAGACCTGGCCCGGCTTAACGCCGAGATTGGTAAAGGTGATCCGCGCATTGGCATCTTCCCAGGGCCCGTTAAAAGTGAAGCTCATCTGCTTCCACTCGGTGGTTACCCCTAGATCCACCACGGCGCCATGATGCTCCCAGGGAGCGTGGTTCTGCATGCAGTTCACCGTAATCACGGCAGCATGATCGGATTTCGCCCAAAATGCCAGCGTGTACTTCTTGCCTTTCTCAATTCGCAATCCCGGTTGGTAGACCTGCAGTCGCCAGGGCTGATCGCCTACTGTGAGTACCTTCAGACGAAGCGCCGCTTTGTCATCCGGCCCCTCCTCTACGACTTCCGCTTTACCCGTTGCGCCAGCCTCCTCGACAACCCATTTAGAAGCGCCTGAGGCAAAGCTCCCATTGACAAGCATCTCGCCGGAAAGCTCCGTACTGGTGCGGCTATCCGCCGGCGGTGCGAGCGGTTTACCCGCCAGCGCTGCCTTGATATAGATGCCCCAGTACCCGGTCGGTTTGTAATCCCATCCGGAAATCAAACAAGGAGACGCAGCGGGATGGAAGCTCCAGGCCGTCCAGCTCAATTCGTGCTTGTTGATGTAGGCGATCACCTGCGGAGCCCAGTCCGGGGTATACACGTTTTCGTGAGGAGGATCACCAACCTTCCACGGCTTTGTACCCACTTCACCAACGAAAACGGCAACCTTTGCGATAGCGGGAGTGACATGGGCATCCCAATCCTTTTTCCAGGGATAGAGGTGCGTTCCGTATAGTATTCCATTGCCTGTGTGGTCACTGAGTGCGTGGTTGCTCACGATGCCGGACTAGTCGTAGGCCCAGTCGAGTCCTCCAGCAACTACCACGTTTTTTGCTCCGGCGGCTCTCACGGTATCCAGCAAAGCCTGCATTCCAGGAGAATGATATTGGAGGCTGAGGTTTCTGTTCGATTCGTTGACTTCACCTTCGTGCTGCCACACATCCCAATTAACATCATGCGGTTCGTTGTACAGGTCAAACAGCACCGCAGGATCATTAGCGAAGCGCGAAGCCAGATCCTTCCAGAACAGCGTACTGTTGTCGTCCGGCATCCGGTGCTGCCCTATGTTCATGCCCCAATGGCCGCCGTCCGACCAGTGCAGGTCGAGGAGTACATAGGCGTTATGTGAGGCGATCCGGCGAATAAGACTTTCAACGACTTTGCGGTACTCTGCACCGTTGTCGACTACAGGGGTCCCCGCTATCTTACCAAACCAGCGGTACTGAGTTAGCGGTATACGTATCAAGTTCGCTTTCCAAGTGTTGAGCGCAACGTCTACAGATTGCGATAGATGCTCGCCCAAACTGCTCCAGTCCAGGCTGGGGATGTTCACCCCCTGAAGTCGCACTATCCGTCCGGCACCATCTTCAAGATGGGTGCCTGCCACATGTAGCGCAGGTGGAGTTGCATATGCGGACACGCCCCAAAGAAAAAGTGTTAACGATGTGAACGACGGACAAACCTTGCGACAAGCTGGTTTCATCTGTTTTCCTCATTAGTCTGTATGAGTTGGCGCACACTGAGTGTATCCATTAGGGTGATACCTTCGATTTCCTATCGTTTCTTCCTTGCGGGGAGGGCCACAGGAGCCGCGCACTACCAGCCGGGGTGTGATCACGATGTGCTGAGGGCCAGTATCAGATGAAGCTTTTCTTATCCGCTCGATCAACAGACTCACGAAGCGGAACGCATGGGATTCGATATGCCCACCGACAGTTGTCAGATGCGGACAGAGATAAGCCGCGAGATCGAGATCGTCAAAACCCACTACCGTCATCTCCTGGGGTACAGCGAGACAGGCATCGGTCAGATGCTTGATCACCAGAGCGGCAAGAGAGTCTTGATAGGCGAATATTGCGGTCGGAGGAGCAGGCAGAGCAAGCAACCGCGTCACTCCCCTCTTGACCTCAATGTCGCTTGTAGCCTCAATCTGCAGATCCTCGGAAAGTACGATACCTGCCTCTTCCAGCGCTGCACGGAACCCGAACAGGCGATCGTATACTCCACGATGGGCGGTTTTACCAAGGATAGCAATACGGCTATGACCAATCCCGATCAGGTGTCGCGCTAGCTCACTGCCCCCCTTCGAGTCGTCACCCATTACCATGTCGATATGTTCCGCATCTTCCACCCAACCCATGAGAACGATGGGAACGCCGGAAGCAAGCAGAGCCTCTACTTGATCTCTTGCTACGAGGCCATGTTCAGCGGTTACCAGCAGAATACCGTCCACGCGCTGCTCACGAAGGGAGGCAATGCAGGTGGCTTCCGCCTTTTGATCAGCGCCGCTGAGTTGCAATTGCAGGTTGTAGCCTGCCTCCCGAGCAAGGTCGGCGACCAGTTGCACGACCTTGGGATAGTACGGGTTCAGGACCTCAGGAACCACTAAGCCAATCGTACATGTAGATCTGACCTTAAGGTTGCGCGCGACTTGATTTACCTGGTAGCCAGCCTCATGGGCCAAAAGCTGAATCCGCTGCCTGGTGTCGGGGTTGATAAGAGGGCTGCCTGCCAACGCCCTGGATACGGTCGAATGCGACACTCCCGCGAGGCGTGCGATGTCTTGCAATGTGATCACGGAGGCTCCCACCTGTATTTTGCAATCGTGTGCAGGCTTTTGCACACGATTGCAAAGAGTATGCTCCCTCCTATAGCCCCGTGTCAATGGAGCGAGGCAATTCTAGTTCTCTGGCTCACTCTGAATTCTACCAAAGGTCAGTCGAATGCACATTATAGAGCCATCACTCCCTGCCCAGTAATTAACATGGTGCACAACATGAGAAGCATGAATGGTTTCTGCCCTTTGAAATCGTACTTTGCCATTGCAAGCCCGGATAGCGATGAGAACAACAGCAGCACCAGAACCACAATGCAGCTTGAAAATGTGCTGTTGATAAGGGATCGAAAAAAAGACGGCTTGCTGACGAAGAGCTGGAGGTAGTTTGTGTTGAGATATGCGGAGCAAAAAAAAGTGTAGTGGAAAAGGTCTTTTTCATCTTTAAGGGTTGCTGCTACCAGCCAAATCAATGGAGTAAGTGTCATCTCAGCGGCATCACAATACACTGCGATTTAAGCCGCCAGGCACGAGGTGAATCTGTAAATCTCTTTCGGAAAAGATGATAGAAGTTCGACAGGTTGTTAAAGCCGCACTCCAGGGCGATATCTGTAATCTCCATAGGAGTGGTAGCCAGCAGCATGGCAGCCCGCTCGATACGTTCTTCATTCAGAAACTCCGTGGGAGTCTGACCGCAGCAGGCTTTTAACGTGCGCGAAAGATGTGCCTGACTTACTCCGCTTATCTCCACAAAACGATCCAGGCCAGCACGCAGGTTCTCTTCTTCGTGCATCGCTCTGCATGCATGAGAGAGCCATGCAGGAAAGCGCTCGATCTGATCCAGCGCTTTCTGTTCGCTTGGCAGTAGGAATTCGGTAACCGAAATCCAAAATCTGCACAGATCGAGACGAGCAGTATTGCTTGAGACTGAAGATTGATAGGCGCTAAGTACACGCCCAAATAACGCTGCGCACTCCTGCCGGCGTTCTGAAGGAATGCGGTGCATAGGGGGTGAATTCGATGAGGTACTGATAAGCCCTGTCTCTTCCAATCCGGCTAGATTGCAAAAGTTTTCCCAAGTATCAGCTGGGAAAGCGATATTGATCAGCTGAAATGTCTTGCCTGCAATGGAATGGCTGTCGTCAGGGTATATAAATACAAGATCGCCAGCGCGCAGTCGCTCTTTTCGCTCATTCAATATATGGCTTGCCGTTCCATCAAGTACATAAAACACTTCGTAGAAGTCATGAGTGTGAGGAGGTGTAGAGGG
>JANXSG010000157.1 GCA_025352825.1 Chthonomonadaceae bacterium
GATTCTGCCATCTGGCGGCGGCCCGCCAACACTGGCAGGCAACGTTTTTGACTGGTCGATTCTCTATACATGGCACCAGGGAATCAGTTTTAAAAACCGTACAAGATTTATTGTGGGACGAACTGCCGAGCCGGGCGAAGACCCTTCTAAGCCGCACAAATCTACCGGGATACGTAATTTACAATCGCAAAGTGGCTATACCGGAGGCTTAAACGGAAATATGGAGACACTCGATCTCCGCCATAGATTTGATCTCTATCTTTCATCAAAGCGCTATGTCGCTATGGAGGAAGGTAAAGTGGTAAAGGATGTCGATCTCACACATGCAATAAGTGGTGAATCTAAGTCGGAATCCGATCAGACTCTCGACTGGCTGAGTAAAGGTCCTGTCGCAATCAGTTTCTACCACTACATCTATCACTCAGATGCGGACCGCACTGAACTGTTGAACGGCTACATAAAACCTTATCCAACCTATTGGATAAACTACCGTCCCTATTCAGATGAACGCCATTGGGATAATATGGGTTTTGAGGTAGTGGATAATCTTCCTAATCTATCGACTGTGGAGGAGGATAGCCCGCCTGAAATTCAGAAGGAACGCATTGCAAAATCCGAGCACACGAACATCTCAAAGCCACCAGTCTCGCGTGCACCTGGCCGAAAATCACGACTTGACGGGTATATACGTTCCGTTATCATCAAGGTTCCGATCATACGCCCATGAGTTCCTTTTGACAAGGTTCCTTATTATCAATGCAGACGACTTCGGATACTCCTCCGAAGTGAATGCCGCTGTCATACGGGCATACAAAGAAGGCGTGCTGACAAGCTCTAGTTTGATGACTGCTGAACCTGGATGCTCGGAAGCTGTCGAACTCGCGAAGCAAAATCCTGGTCTTGGTGTTGGTCTTCATGTTGTCACCACATACGACCGAGCAATTCTTCCCCATGAAAAAGTTAGCCATGTTACAAATGGGGAAGGCAAATTCGGAGCAGATCCCGTGCGGGCAGGGATGAAATACTCTTTTTCCAGGATAGCACGAAAGGAGCTTCGCGATGAAATGCAGGCTCAGTTCGAACGCTTTGCCGCTTTTGGACTAAGTTGGTCACATGTAGACGGCCACCAGCATTTTCATATGCACCCGTATGTTTGGGATACAATGCTTGATCTGTGTGATGAATATGGGGCACACCGAATTCGCATTCCTTATGAACCCGTGATACCTCATCTTCGGAATGGCGGTGACGGCCCCAATTTGAATACGGCTGCATCACTGGCGCTTCAAGTGATGCGCAGGCGCAATATTCGAAAATTACGAGAACGAAAGACACTCGGAGGCAAACAAGTCTTTCTGTGTGATCATGTCTATGGACAATTGCAGACGGGAAATATGAACACCGACTATGTGATAAAACTACTTTCAAGACTCCAGCAAGGAATTAATGAAATCTATTTCCACCCAGGTTCTCCCCATGCAAGGAAGCTGCCTGGTAAAGCGCAGCGTGACGGTATCCTGGATGTAGAGATGGATTCACTTCTTAATGAAAATGTTCGACAGTGCATCATTTCAGAGCATCTAGTAACTGGGCGGTACGAAGATGCTGAAAACTATTTGAGACAACAGTTATAAGGGAAATCCAAGTGTTGTGGAATGAACATTTGATAAACAAACGCGTCTGTACATGCATAACTAGACCACTAAGGGGAGTTAAGTATGGTAGCAGGAAATATCATGCAGGCTGATACAGCGCTGGTTCAACGAGCTCAAGCAAATGATCGTGCTGCATTTAATGAAATTGTGCACAGATATAAAAACAAGGTTTACAACTACATCTTTCGCATGGTGCACAATGCTGTAGATGCAGAAGATCTTACCCAGGAGACCTTTGTTAGGGCATATACCAGTATTAGATCGTTTCAGAGCAGAGCAAGCCTTAATACCTGGCTATACCGAATTGCGACGAACCAATGTATTGATTACAGCAGAAAAAACAAAAGAGTACTGGCGAATACGACCTCTCTTTTCGAAGATATAAATGATGAGGGCGAAGAGAGGCAGAGAGATATACCTGACCTAAGTTTCGACCCTCAGAAGATGCTGCTAAACAAAGAACTCGGGCGTAGATTAGAGGATGCACTGACATCTCTTCCAGAAAAACTTCGTACAGTGGTGCTTCTCTATGACATTGAGGGACTATCGTACGATGAAATCACTGCTATCCTTAACTGCCCGCTGGGAACTGTCAAATCGAGACTTTTCAATGCACGAAGCTCTTTAAGAGACAAGCTCTCACCGTACATGCAGATTTAGTACGATTATGTTTACGATTTCCGCCAGATTTATTTTGGTTTAGACTGGAACTATAGATGAGTAACTGGAACAATAATAACGATACGGAATGCCGCACTATTGCAGCGAATCTTCCTGAATATATTGAAAATCTCCTTTCTGCACGGTCCATGATCGAGGTGGAAAGCCATCTGACTCACTGTATTAAATGTGCAATGGTTTGCAGACAGCTTCAAACCACTGTTGAGCTTCTGCAATCCGCACACAGGTTCGAAACTAGTGACGATTTCATGATGAAACTGCATTCAAAACTCGATACTGCTCAGCCGGATCGATCACTGCATCTGCCCAGCCTGACATCCATTCGGGATATGATTTCTAACACTCTACGATCTCGAACAGCTCCTATTTTGAGCGCTGGCGTGGTGATGGCCGGGGTGGTTGCTTTTGCTTTGCTCTATCACCCGATCCCAAAGTCCAGCCGCACCATGATATCCACTCATATTGGAGTGGAACAGCCACTTCAGCGGAATGTAGCTCTGGCCGCAGTCAATCCATTCGACGACCCGATAGCG
>JANXSG010000200.1 GCA_025352825.1 Chthonomonadaceae bacterium
ATTTGAGGTAGAATCACGTGGGAACTATGGAAGTTCTTGAAATTTTTATTTATGTGTTTATTACCAATGAGGAAGGATGAAGGATGAAAATTGGAATGCTGACCGGCGGTGGTGACTGCCCGGGACTAAATCCCGCTATGCGTGGTTTTGTGATGAAATCGATTGACTATGGATTTGAAGTGTGGGGTATTCGCGAAGGCTGGAAAGGTCTGGTCAAAGGAATCGTTGAAGATAAGCCGATGGATGTAGCTCGTGTGGAAGAGCTTATTCATCAGGGTGGTACTTCACTGCGTTCCTCCCGAACCAACCCGTACAAAGATCCAGCTCAGCTCGAAGCGGTTCGTGCTAATATCTCTAAGTTCGGGTTCGACTGTATTGTGGCGCTGGGTGGCGAGGATACTCTGGGAGTCGCGAGTAATCTATGGAAAGACGGCGTCCCGACAGTGGGTATTCCCAAAACTATGGACAACGACCTCAGCGAAACCGACTACACATTCGGATTCGATTCTGCAGTAGGTGTTAACGTGGAAGCAATCGACCGTTTACGCGATACGGCCCGTTCCCACAGCCGGGTTATCGTTCTCGAAGTCATGGGCCGACATGCTGGCTGGGTAGCGCTTCATGCAGGGATTGCTGGCGGTGCAGATTTCATTCTTCTGCCGGAAGTGCCTCTCGACATCGATGCTATGTGCACTCAGATAAAGAAGGCGCACGCACGAAAGGGGTATGGAATAGTAGTAGCTTCCGAAGGAACAGAACTGCCTAACCTCGATGAATCCGAAGCCAAACTAGATGCATTCGGCCATGTGATTCTCGGTGACAGAAATGTTGGCGAGTTCCTGGCAAAAGAGATAGAGAAGAGAACAGGGCTAGAGACACGTTCCGCTGCCACCGGGCATATTCAACGTGGCGGAGCACCCAGCGCTTTTGACCGAGTTCTCGCTTCTCGCCTGGGAATTCGTGCGGCTCAATGCGTGAATGAAAAAGATTTTGGAAAAATGGTCGCCATCCGCGGAACAGAAATTGTAGCTGTCGATATCGATAAAGCGGTAGGAACTCTTAGAACGGTGCCTCTTGAACTCTATAATACGCTAACCACGCTCTTCAACAAATAGAACCCTCGCTCATTCCTCCCGCCTAAACATCAGCAGGGGGATGAGAATTTTGACTTTTGCGATAGCGGCAATGTTAGAGCATTCTTTTGATTTCGAAATTGACAATCATGGAAAACCCAGTCTTCATCAATGAACTGCGACAAAGCCCTTTCCGGCGTAACGTCTATCAATATATTCTGGTATGGATCACTGTCACAGCACTGATAATATACTCAGGAAGCTTTCTCGATCCAAGATATCTACTATTCTGGATGCCGATAGTCGTTCTGCCGATAATAGTGCCCTCATTCACTGCCGGGCTATTTGCTAAAGAGTATGAACAGCAGACCTGGCAGGATCTCACACTCACTCGACTCACCAATGCTCAGGTCGTTCTCGGAAAGTTCCTGGCAGCTCTCGTGCAAATTGGAGCTATATTCCTGATGTTAATTTCTCCGCTATTTACCAATATGATCCTGGATAGGCAGCTCTTTCAAATTGTTTTCACTCCCAGGTACTTTGTTGATTATTTATTCAAACTTTTTCTGTCCGCGTCGCTTTATATAATGCTGGCAATGGTCTGTTCAAGATACTGCAGCAATCGCAGAACTGCTCTCATATGGTGCTACATCACGCTTTTTATCTATGCTGCCCTTGGCTGCACAGTATGGAGTGTTCTTAGCGGTACATTAAATCCATCCAATTCGATGGATTCTGTGGTGGGTGACTTTATGCAAGGGATACATCTTATTTTTTGCAGCGTAGTCGGCCTTGGAGGATGGTTTTTACTTTGGGTAAGCCTGAGCGAGCAGCGAGGTTACGCAAGAACAGACGACGGTATTAGCAGAGGATGGCAGCCCATTGCAAAGGAACGAGTTCCCCAGGCAGGTCAGCAAAAATAAAAGTCAATCTGACGGATCGTCGATATAGCGGTGATTGAGTAGATGTGCCAGTACATACATTGCTGGATGAACTATAAAGGCAGGATGATGGAGCCACGACTCCAACAGGCTCTCGGCACGGGCCTCGGCTAAATTTAGAACTTCGCTTCGCTGATCTTTGGTGAGCGCCGCTTTTCTATCGATCTCGGAGATTTTGCCGTCCGGATCACGTTGCATGAACCATCCAGAGTTAGCCAGCTCTCGCGGTGTCAGATTGGTAGGAGAGATTTGAACCGTTTCCGGATTCGGGGCCTCACTGGAGAATAACCCCTGAACGAACTTATCTGTGATATCGCCTGGCTTTTTTCCTACATCCTCCGCATGACTCTGAAGCCAAAGCAGCAGCCATTCTTCAAACCATTCCCTCGCCTCACTCCGGCCTGTGATAAAATCTGCTTCACGATAGTCTTCTCGTAGGAATCCGCCAAAATGCCCGCCAAATCCACACGCAAGGCGTTTTGATTTGGGTACAGTATGTGGAATGCGTTGAAGTGTAATTTGAGTTTTGTCATGAAGATGAACGGATCGTTTGATCTCGTGCTTGAGTTCAGCCAATTTTGAGGATTCTATACCCAAACGATCGAGTTTTTCCAGTGTTCTATCCAGCGATTCTATTTTTGCGTTCATATCTGCAACGGTACGGAAATCTTCATTGAGTGCATTGTTGAAATATGCCCCAAATATCTTTCCCAGAACGGTAGGAGGCAGGGGTGGCGTTTCCGGAGGTTTGGCATTAGCGCTGACGGCATGTTCTAAATTGACTCCCAGCTGCGGATCTGGCTCAATCAGAATATAGCTCCGCCCTACCTTGGAATTACTCTCACTACTATTCGGATCCCGCTCTGGATACTTGCGGTTCAGGTACTCCACTGCGTTTATCGCCAGACCAATAGGCTGATTGTTGAAAAGACCTCCATCTACAAATTGGAACCACGCCTTATCTGGGAGAGCGTCTTTCACCGATTGGAGTACCTGGCCGGCGCTGCTGCCGCAATCGTCTGCCTGTACTGCTGCCTTGAATGCCACGTATTCCGGATAGCTGTTCAGATTACGCTGCTGATATCTGCTGGGAAATGCCACTGGAAATGCACTGGACGCACGTACTGCTTCCACGGCAGCCAGCCACCGCTCTTCCGAATTTGGCGGTGACCCAGCAGTAGACGATGGAATATCCAACCGATCTTCAATCATCCGAATAGAACCACCATCGATCAGAAATGGTATGTGGTCACGAAAGCTCAATGCCAAATAATCGGTGCTGGCCTGAGCATGGTTTTTATTTTCAAAGTCGATGATATTCGGAATGCCATCCAGATTTGTCATGGTTACCCAAAGTGCGATAGTTTCTGTATCAGGGGAGAGGGATGACGGAGGAATATCCAGGGTATCTTTAACAATTTTCTCGACAACCGAGCCAGTGAAAAGCGAATCTTTGGCTTCCTCACCATCTGGGGTTTGAAGAAGATTCTGGATTTTGAGAATATCTATCCAGCAGCTTTTCATTCTCTCTTCCAATTTTTCTGGAGATAAGTTCAGCGCTAGCGCCTGAGCAAATATCAGTCCAGTAATCGATCCAGCTGATGCTCCCGCAATACAGTCGATACTTATTTTCGCTTTGCCCTGTATGTCGATATGCGCGTTGAAATCGCCAATATCACAGTAAAGCTGGCATAGCACGCCCGCTTCGTATGACCCAAGCGCCACACCGCCGGATAGTGAGAGCGCAAAGCGATGCGTTCGTTCAGTAATTTTGATCGGTTCTGGCATATAAAATAAACTCCCATTTTCCTTCACCCCGGCCCCCTCTCCCAGAAATAGGAGAGGGAGAATTAACTGGGAAACTCAGCCCAACTCCGATCGTTAGGCGCTCCCTGCATGGGTGTGATCCCTGGTTTAGTCACCCCCTCTCCCTTGCGAGCTATCGAGCAGCCAGGGGGGGGTGAGGTTAAACAAGAATACTTTCACAAAAACCTTCTTCCCCAGCGAACCAAAAGGTTAGGATTATTATTAATGTTCGGTTCTCAAATTGTATCGAATACGACGTTTAGATTGTTTGGGAAACCGCCATCGTAGATTAGCTCTCCGTGGACTCCTTCGGCTCTTCGCAGATTTGGACAGTGGAGAAGGAGTTGTTTGATGACTCCCGGAATCAAAACTCCGGCAATATGCCTGCCAAAGCAGGTGTGCTGTCCATGGCCAAAATGGATATATTTACTCAGTGGCCTATCGGTGCGAAAATCATCTGGATACGGAAAGACATCGGGATCGAACATCGCAGATTCTGTGCCCACAAGTGCGAGGCTGTTTTGTGGGATGACGGCAGCGTGAGTCGTACCAGCTGCAGCAGTATAGGACTGCTTACAGTGCCGAAGCAGGAATGGATTTTGTGGATTGAAGCGCAACGCTTCGAAAACATAGTGGGCCAGCCTATCGTCATCATCATCGAGGGCAGCAGCACGTGCGGCGAGTAACTTTTCTGGGCGATCGAGCAGCTGATCCAGCGCCTGAGCAATTGCTTTCGAGTTCGTATCCACCGTTCCCACAATGGTTCCGCCCAGTATTCTTCTAATCACGCTATCATCAAATGGTGTCGGATCTGATTGCTGAATTTTAATGAGGCGGTCAAGAAAATCGTCGGGTGTTACATCTCCAGCTAGAATCTTAGTTTTACGAGTGATGATCAGTCCATCCAGCCATGAATTCAGGGCGACAGAAGAGGAAGCCGCCTCCTGCGCCATATTCGGGTCGTTGGCGAGGTTCAGGAATATCTCTCTGAAAATAGATCTCATCCAGTGCATAATGACACGCTCATCCGGGCCAGGTGTTCCAAAATAGGTTTCTAACAACCGTGTTGGAACTACCAGTGAGAGTTCCTGAACAGCGTCGATGCGACCTTTGGGGAGTGCTTTACTCACTAAATCGGCAGAGTAATTTGCAACAAACGTGTTGATTCTGGCGATATCCTCTGGATGAACTGCTTTACTCATTAGCTCATTCTCCAGCCAATACTGCGGAGTATTACCCATCCCAAGCACGAAATCACCGGTCGTCTGCTCCATTTTATTTGCATAGATTTCTACGACGGAGAACACATCTTCATGCTCGAGAATTTCCAGCACATCGGTGTATTTCGAGACCACTGCCAGATGTGGAGCAATAAAGATAGGATGATGCTGACGCATATAGGCAAAAAGGGGTCTGAGAAGCTGCGGTTTAACGAGAAGATTTTCCAGCCTAAGATCAAGCAGCTCACGGAGGTTCTCGAACTCTTCTTGAAGCCGGTGCTGCTCCTCGATTACGTCACCCCACAAAGTATTTAAAATCGACATTTTATTCCTCTCCTATTAACTTCCAGCAAGAAATTCTAGCGAACGGATACCAGGTACAAACTTATGCCGGGCACTGAAGTACCCGTCTGGGCGTCCTATGGACGGGATACCAGCTTGAAACATCAGCCCATGCAGGGAGGCGAAGAGACCGGAGATGGGCTTTGCAATTCCAGCGCGGGGTTTCAACCCCAACGCCAGAATCGACATTATATTCCTTTCAAATCAAGATTCCGCGAGAAATCTAAGCGCACGTATACCCGGCAGGAAAAAGTATCCGCCTCCACGCACCTGCACGAAACGCGGAATTCCATGAATCTTCAAGCGAACTGGCTTTTGCTGGATAACCATTACACCAGTTCCATCGTTATCGGCGGAGATGGCATCTTTGGTGTCGTAGAGGCCACCGAATTTTGGAGTGTTGATCCATGTCTGTTGGATAAATTCGAACTGCCGCTGCAGATCCGCATTCAATGCGATAAATATTAGCCCCTGCTCCTTTTTCTCAGATTCCATTGCCTCGTAGGGGCGGCCGCGTCTAATAACCCGGTGTCGGTCTGATACCATCGCAGATTTTTTTGGATTGGGAGGCAGTGAGTCTCGTGGATTTGCACGCCTGATGTGTGAGCCTATTGGGCAGGCAAAGCCTTCTAGGTCTGTATCCGCAAAGTTGAAACTGTTATTTCTATTTTCATCGACTCCCAGCTGTGGATCGTCCGAAGCGGCACACAGAGTGAGTGGTGCACCACTCGGCCATCTCCCCACCATCTTCGCTGCCAGCCATGTCTGTCTGGACTGATTACTGGTGTTATCCGGGTTTCTCGTTTGTTCATCCAGGAATTTGTGAAAACCGTCCACATCCTGTGATAGTTTTCTCAATACAAGATAGGTACCGTTGCATGCGAATTCACGCCGAGTAGGATTGGCAGACGAGATATTCAAGGCAGCAGTGCTCTCAATATTTGCTGCCACAGTCGGCATCGGGGGCATCACACCATACTCATTCATATAGCCAAGCAGAAACTCACCCGCCTTAAGCACTGACTGGCCCGGATTGATTTTACCAGGAACGCCTTCTATTGCTGGCTGAGATATTCCATCTCGAAATCCGAACGGTTCATCTACTCCCTTTTTAAATGATTCCTGACAGTAGGCTTTCTTTAGGCCATTATTAGGCATAGAACTATCCCATACCTGTGTTGATATCGTTTCAAGATGGGCAGCACTGGTCGCGTATAGCAGCAGAACTACGTGGATTTCATCGGTATCCGGCCCGCCAAACTCCCATCTGTCTGGAGCGCTGTCTTCGGTATCTCCCAGAACGCGCGCGCGTTCACCATGCGCAATGCCCTGCAGAAACTCACGCGGGAAGGTATTCACGGCATCTACAACAAGTCCAATCGCCGACAGTCCCAGCGAAGTAAAACCGATGTTTACAGCGAAATGCGGCTTCGCCTCACCCGGTGAACGGCGTGCTGACGTGGTGATATGGGGACAAACTGATTTCAGCCACAACTTTGCCTGTTCTTGATTAGTAACTGTGAGAAACAGATAGCGGGAGTGAGGCATATGCGCATATCCGCTGGTGACGATTCCCTGAATATCCGGCAGGTCTAGCATGGACTGCAGCCCCTTATTGTGAACACACTTTTCATGCAAATACTGCCTTTGGCCTCGTTGCCGCACGAGCAACGAGATAAAGAATAAACCCCAATGGGCATAACATAGCCGTGAAAAAAAGTATCAGCGCCATCAAAAAGACATTCATATCATTTTTGCGGCTGTCCAGAAAGACCCACCGTCCGACGAAAAGATCAGTTGCAATAAAGTGGAGCCAGGCTAGCGCAGCTCCGGACTGAGAACCGAGAATTTTCATGATTTCTGGAAGTTTCGGCTGCACAAACAGAGGCAGTGCAGTGACTACATAAGGCAGTCCCAGTACAGCAAGGACAGCATAAATGGAGCTACCAGCCAAAGAGAGTTCACTGCCTTCTGAGTAATTTGCCAGCGGGGAGCCAAAATCATAAACAACCAGACTACTCCAGCCAGAGTACTAAAAATAGTAAAACTGATTTGATAGATGTTCAAATCGACCTCTCAGAATCTCTGAAGCAGCGTCTCCAGTTCAGCGCGGTTTAATGAGGTGTTGATGGTATCGCGAATCTGGATGTCTTTCTGCAGATTCCAGAGCGTCTCATCGGGATATGCGCTGTACCAGACAGGTGCAAGCACGTTGTGCTGACGGCTCCACTGTTTGAACTCTTCGATATGCTGCGCACCACCCCAGAAAAGAAATTTTGCGGGTGGAAAACTCTCTGTATTGCTCCAAACCGATGTGAGACCGTAGTTCGCCTTATCCACAAAATCGCCAAGGTAGCTCGCCCAGCTGCCATCGTAGTTACTGAAAAATAGAAGTCGACGGTCATTATCCATCAGTATCCAGCGGGCAAAATGGATCGTTGGAATACCGCCTAGCTGTCCGGTGATAAAATAGATTTTAGCAAGCAGGCTGATGATCCAAAGAATTACTTTGAGAGTACCGAGCCGGAATTTTCCCGGCTTGACATTCACCAGGGTAGTAAGATGATTTTGGACAAATATATCTTCATGATCGAAAAGGCGAGGATCGATTGGAAGAGGAGGCAGTTGAGGAGCTGCGGCATCTGCTTTTTCGATTTTTCGCAGCACGATAACATATATAATTAAGAGCGGAAACCAAATCGGCGACAGAAGTAAAAGCAGCGGTGCAAGAACTATAATCAATAGAATTAGATTTCGTTTCGCCCGAGATGCCTGCTGATCCAGTGTGATTGGTGAGATTTGGGGATTAATTCCACTTGTCTTAAGATGCTGTTGTATTCTGCTTTGAACCGTGGAGAGTGGAACTTCTGTCAAGTCCACAGTATCGAGGAAGTTTTCTATGGTTTTCCTAATATCTATTGCATTTTGTATGCTTGGTAGTGATTGTCCGGGTACTCCGATATAAAAAGCTGGAGTCGAGACGGAATGGCTGTTTAAGTACAGTTTCATCTGTTCTGCGGTGGCGAAGTTAAATGGAAAGCCTTCACATTTACTGTAAATCGCGTTTAGGCCAGCCATTCCAAAGGTCACGAGGTCATTTAGATGGGATTCTGTATCCCCATCATGGCTGCTCTCCATTACGAGGATGGGTGGGAAATTGGGGTCGTCCTTAAGTATTACCCAGCATGCAAATTGAACTGACTTGATAGCATGAAAGCGTATCCAGGAATTGCCGGTGATGTCTCCGCCAATTTCATCCAGAAGTTTCCCGAGAGCTTCAATTTGATCCGGAAGAATTCTGGTAATTATGGTAAGTGCATTCTGTCCCATTCAGCATCCTTTGCTTCGTGGATAAGTTGATAATAGCAAGTGTTTCTGGTATTGTTAGCAGGATCAATTATACAATCGTGTTGTGATCCTGTCAATACAGTTAAGTAGATCTTTACCTAACCCCCCAAGAGGGCGGGTCAAATGTCTTTCTGAAATTTTCGATTGAAAAAAAATCGCTCTACAATGCCCATACAAGCGACGAAGATTTTTTTGACGCTGATCTGCCATTGAAAAATAGCGACTTTTCGCCCATTTACAGTCCGAAAGAGACTTTTGACCCGCCCTCCCAACCCCCTTCCCTGCACATGCAAACGATAAAGCTGTTTGCATTAGGGAAAGGGGAGAATGAATAATAAAGTTTCCCCCTTCCCTCCGAGGTACGAGGGAATCAGGGAAGGGGGTCAGGGGGTTAGGTAAAAAGATGCTTTCTAAACATTTGCAATTTCTTCATCAATGTTAATAAATAGGAATTGCTAGAACTAGATTTGCGGGAGTTTCCACGGATCACGACGATCTCGATCGAGCCATGTGTTTGCCTCTTTATCCTCTTTGAAATGCCATTTCTCAGTATCCCATTTGAGAGTGCGTCGATGCCAGTAGGCGAGATTGCCAAGCTGAACAATGGCCACGGATCGTGCCCCAATCTCCACATCGCAGATCGGTTTTTCGCGGGAGCGAATACAGTCGACCCAGTTTCTATGATGCCCGGGAGATTTGAACAGATGCACTTCGTCCGCACGTAGCGGCTCTGCAATTAAGCCGGGAGGATCGCTCTTCAGAACTCCGCGATCGATATAAAGAGTTCCCTTGGTTCCTGTAAATACGCATCCACTGGGGCCGCC
>JANXSG010000001.1 GCA_025352825.1 Chthonomonadaceae bacterium
AATCAACACTTAACAACTCAAAATGAAGCCGTGCAGCTTACAAAGAGAGAAGTGGAGATCCTTACACTGATAATAGAAGGTTTCTCGAGTAAAACTGTTGCCGATAGGCTTTTCATCAGTAAAAGGACCGTGGATTTCCATCTGGATAATGTGTACGAAAAACTTCATGTGACGAATCGTATGCAGGCTATACTTCACGCCCGGCGTATGGGACTGCTCCCCAACGATGTGCAGGCAAACTAATCTCCTTATTCCCATCCTGTTTCCACCCCTGACTTGTATTCCCCGATTCCCGTATTCCTCGGCGAGATTCTATCTCTCCCCCTGAGGCCCTCCTCTCATCCCCGATCGTTCACCCTGATGCCCTCGTGCCTTGCAGCGAGAAGGGAGAGGTAACGGAAAACTAAGTGACTGTAGGGAGCTTTACGTGACTTGAGTTGGGCGTGCATTTCCAGAATAAGGTTTCAACTTAGGGGTATTGGATGTTTTAAAAATAGTTGTTGACATAAATTTCTGTACGTGTTACTATTGGTGCAGATTGCAATCGCATGTTCTTGAGAACCTTTTTTCACTTACGAAGCAGTAAGAAGATGGGAGTCGTATTCTCATGATGTCACTCCGCCAACCCCATATTTCTAAGCAAAAGCTATCTCCACTTTCTCTCCTGATGACGGGATTAGTCCTGCTCTCAGTAATATCAGTTTCTGCCCATTCGATGTGTTCGGAACCTCCGTTAGAACTCAAAACTATCCGACTCTCCCAGGAAAGCGCGGCTGGTGGTTCTCAAATTGTTGGTGTCGTAACTATATCTCGGCGTGCGCCTGCCCAGGGGATCGTGGTCCGACTCCGCAGTTCCGACCCAGCTCTCGCCAGTATCCCAAAAAGTGTAACCGTACCCAAAGGACGCAAAAGCGCTCCTTTTTTTATTTGGACACGGCCTGTTTCTTCAGAGCAAAAAATCACCCTCACCGGAATTTTTGGTGAGACCAAAACAGCAGTATTTACTCTCCACCCACCTGGAATCGCTGAAGTCACGGTAACTCCCGACACTGTCGCTGGTGGCGAAAACGCTATTGGCGACATCCGCATGGAGGCTGTTTTAGGCCGAGATACCGATGTCGAACTCAGTTGTGACGACACATCAGTCAAGCTCGAACCTACTCATACCACCATCAAAAAAGGCGAAACTCGTATCGAATTTTCGGTAATCACGACGGCCGTCAAGCAGAAAACTTCCGTCAAGATTACTGCGAAGGCAAAAGCTTCTACTGGATTCGCAACTCTTATTGTAACGCCTTAAATATCTCACCCATGCCCTTCTCTCAAAACGGGAGAGGGGCGCTTGCCTGAACCGGGATTAAACAGATTATATTATTTATATAATTGATCTAAATGGAAATCATGTTTAATCGTATAATCCGCTTGATCCGGATACAGAAAGCATTTATCACTCGCATCCTGCAGTATTTTCTACCAACTACCAAAAGGAGAATTGAAATGCGCGTTGTTCAAACCTCGATGTATCGTGTTTTACTGGCAATACTGCTTCTATTTTACACGCAGTTTGCTTACGCAGTGCCGCATTATGTGAGCCCTACTGGTAATGATGCCAACGACGGCCTTACTTGGGGTACGGCCAAAGCGACAATCCAACCTGCCATCAATGATGCTTCCTCCGGCGATGAAGTCTGGGTCGCAGCTGGAACTTACTCTACTCAAGGAACGAGTATCACTGCAAAGACTGGCGTATCCATGTATGGCGGTTTCAATGGAACTGAGACATTACGCGATCAGCGAAATTCAATTACGAATATTTCGTTAATTGATGGGATCGATACAAACCACAATATTTTACAATTACCAAGCAATTCAGTTATGACCATTGATGGTTTTTCAATTAAAAATGGTTTTATCGGTATATTGCTTTATTCAGGCGCTGCCCCCATCATATCCAACAATATTATCACCAACAATATCGATCATAATTCCTCAGGTGGTGGCATACAGGGAGATTCTGGATCTCCAATCATCACAGGAAATACTATCTCAAATAATACTGCTTATCTTTCTGGTGGTGGAATATTTTATGTGGCAGGATCTCCTACTATTACTAATAACACAATAACGAATAACACTACATTACATGGTTCTGGTGGTGGAATCTGGGTAGGCAATCAATGCTCATCCATAATAATCGGGAATACGATATCAGCAAATACTGCAAATACTTACGGTGGCGGTATCGATTGCGAACCGTATTATACTTCTACAACAACGATCATTTCTAACAATGTTCTTCAAGGAAATATCACACAGTTTTATGACGTTGGAGCTATTCGCTATTCTGCCTATAACACCTGGAACAATACTCTGACACTGTCTGATAATCTGATACAGAACAATATATCAGCACGAGATATCGGCGGTGTATTCATTCATGGCAGTCGTACTCTGCAGTTTAATCGAAATCGCTTACTTCAAAATACTGCCGGTGGTATTGCTGGTGGTGTCAATATTGACTCAGTAAATACTTTCTCAGCATCGGATAATTTGATCGCTGGAAATTCTACAACCTCACAAGGTGGAGGCATCTATATAGACGCAAGCTCTGGAAAATTCACCAATAACACAATAGCGTATAACAATTCTCCACACAATGGTTCTGCTGGCGGGTTATTTTTCGACCAATCCACTGTATCATTTGCTAATAACATTGTCGCTTTCAATACCAGCGGAGTATTGGATGATGGATCGAACACACTTACACTGACAACAAATGATGTTTTTGGAAACACAGATTATAACTACAGCGGATTAGCGCCGGGTTTTGGTGATCTAACTACTGATCCCGCCTTTGTCGATGCGCTGCACGGCGACTATCATCTGGCATCGAACTCACCTGCTTTAGAAACCGGCACCGATAGTTTCGTTGCACTAGCAGATACCGATCTCGACGGAAATCCACGTATATTCGGAACCCATGTGGATATCGGCGCATACGAGTGGAGCCCGACCTATCCAGATATTACTGGACTATCGTTATCCGCCTCGTCCGTTCCAGGAGGGCAGACACTCACCGGAACCGTCACTCTCGCAGCGCCAGCCCTTACGAACGGAGCCGTCGTTTCACTGCTCTACAACGCAGGAACTTACGGTATTGTGTCTGGGCCGAATACTGTAACTGTACTGCAGGGAAATACAAGCGCTAACTTTACAATCAACACGAATTCGGTCGCTCACAATACCCCGGCAACCGTCACCGCTAAATACCGTGGGATTAATCAGACGGCGAACTTCACCGTCACACTCTATCTTGCCTCACTCACCCTGGCCAAATCCGAAATTCCTTCGGGTGGCTCTACCACTGGAAATGTACATCTCAACGGACCAGCCCCTGTTGGAGGGCTTGTAATCAATCTTGCAAGCGCCAATCCTGGAATTGCCACAGTACCCGCCACAGTAAATGTACCTGCCGGGTCTACCACAAGTAACAATTTCACCATTAACGCCGGTGTAGTAACCTTCGGCAAATCTGTCGTGATTACAGCGAGTTACGGGGTACAGAGTGTTGGCGCTACTATTCTTGTCGATCCGGCAGGGGTGGATGTGAAGAAGGTAACTCTCGTACCTGCTTCTTTGGTAGGCGGCCAGACTGGATATGGAGTAGTTACTCTCACGGCTAAGGCTCCTGCAGGCGGTCTGCTGGTTCCACTCTCAAGCGCGAATCCAAGTGTGGTGTCAGTTCCAGCATATGTTGCCATCGCTCAAGGCAGAAGCAGCGCGAGCTTCCCTGTAGGCACCTCCTCGGTCTTGGCGACCACCAGTGTGGTTGTGAGCGCATCGATGACCACTACCAAGACCGCTACGCTGTCGGTTAAAGCCAATGCGATCCTATCCGTAGTGTTGGCGCCGTCGCCTGCGAATGTGGGAGATACTATCATAGGTGTAGTCACTCTGATTGTGCCAGCAGCGGCTGGAGGGGTCACCATCACCTTCACAACCACCACTCCTACGATGATCAGTCCGGATGCATCGATATTCATCCCGGCTGGCCAGACTACGGGTGTATTCTATGCAGAGGCAACCGCATCAGGAGCTGCGAAAGTGGTTTCGCACCTGGGCGCAGTTGCAACAACATCCTCGATTACGATATCGCCGTAGGTTTGCCCTCACGCATCGCACCCCCTTCTCCGAAAAAACAGGTGAAGGGGGTATGGTGTATTGCGAGCGAGTGAAATATTCTAGTTATCATCGCGTGAATCAAGGCCGGGTCTGGGGAGCCGTCTTCGTTCTGGGGGGAGGAGTCTTTCCAGAGTGTCGTCAACAGTGATTATGCCAAGGAGTTTTTCGTCATCACTCACAACGGGCACTGCCAGCAGATTGTATCTTCCAAAAACCTGCGCCACTTTATCTGCATGATCCTCCACATAGACGTGGATGACACTCGGAACCATGATATCACTCACATGAGTCTCCGGAGGAGCAATCACGAGGTCTCGCAGGCTGAGCACCCCCACC
>JANXSG010000036.1 GCA_025352825.1 Chthonomonadaceae bacterium
TGAACGGAGGCGATGGACAGGTGCTGGGTATCGATATCGATATTCGTGAGCACAATCGCGTTGAGATCGAGAGCCACCCGATGTTCAAGCGGATTACAATGTTCGAAGGTTCTTCTATCGATCAGGCGATGATCGACCGGGTAACTCGGTTTGCTGCCGGGAAACGAGTCATGATTGTCCTCGATTCAAATCATACTCACGACCATGTTCTTCAGGAACTGAAACTCTACTCATTGCTTGTCACAAAAGACTGTTATCTGGTGGCAATGGATACGATAATAGAAGATATGCCCGCTGGATTCTATAACGACCGTCCCTGGGATATTGGAAACAACCCTAAAACAGCAGTCTGGGAATTCTTAAAGCACTCCGATAGATTTGTGATCGACCGCGATATCCAGTCGAAATTGCTCATCACAGGCGCCCCTGATGGATATCTGCTCTGCGTGAAATAGAGAGAATCCTTGTCAGCCCTCACCCCCCGACCCCCTCTCCCGAGGCTTCGGGAGAGGGGGAGCTATAAATATTTGGTCTTCTATTTCCACTGCGTGGGAATAGGTTGGAAGTAGATGAATACTTATCGAAAATCTATAATCCCCCGCCAAAGTCACCCCCTCTCCCGAAGCCTCGGGAGAGGGGGACGGGGGGTGAGGGGTTGTAGATGATACGACCGTTGTATCATTCATTGAAAATTAATTTTGATTCTGGCTTCGCCAGATTTCGAATACTAGGAAACCTATATGCCAATACAGATTGACACAGCTTCATATAAGGAGAACGGCTTCTTACTCACACGCGGCGCACTCAGCGATTTAGATTTTGCCCCTTTAGTGGCGAGGTTTCTAGAGTTGGCTTCAGCACGAACCGGAGAGACATACTCAAAGATCGATGATCCCGAATTAATAGCAAAAATTAGCAGTGACCGAGATCTGGAAATGTATCTGTATGATTCCATCCGCCGATACCCAGAGCTTGTCGAGTTCTCACTGGCCGAGATACTTACTTGCACCATCTCAAAACTACTTGGTGGCCGCGATAACGTACTTCTCGAAAAAATTCCGTTTCGAATTGACTGCCCAATGGTAATTCGAGAGCTGGCGGTATGGCATCAGGATCATTTCTATGTCAAAGGCGATCCTGAAACTGTCACCGCCTGGATTCCGCTGCAGGATACTTCTTTCCGCGAAGGCTGCCTGATGATTATGCCAGGTTCTCACTCTAATGGCCCCATTACACATGACACCACTATCTTGCAGAAGAAGATCTATCCTTCTGATATCTTCGATCGCGAAGTGCGCTACGTCGAGATGAAGCGCGGGGATGTGCTCTTCTTCCATGGCTGTCTACTACACTCCTCAGGCAACAACATCAGTGATGTAATAAGATACAGTGTGCAGGCGCGGTACCTTGCCACAAGCCACGAAAGTGACCCAGGAATGGGAAAAAGGATAGCTATCTCATGAAATCGCGCGACCAGAAAAGCCAGTCATCATCCGATCTCAGCCAGTTTGAACAGATTGCGAATTTTTTCAAGGACGACCCTATCGATCTCATCGAGAAGATTGAAGCGTTCCCGAAATATGTCAGCCGGCAGGCGCTGGCGAAATTCTTTACGAAGTATGAACTATTCAAACAGATACTGCACGTGAACGGCTCGGTAGTCGAATGCGGCTGCCTGCATGGAGCCGGAACCATGGCCTGGGCAAAAATGTCTGCTATCTTTGAACCTTCGAATCATACTCGTAAAGTAATTTCGTTCGACACCTTTGAGGGGTTCCCGTCCGTGAGCGAATCGGACACGAAAACAGGCACATATCATGATTTGGAACGAGGCGGGTTGACTGGCAGTCCGGAAGAATCTTTGACAGAGGCGGTGCGGATATTTGATCTCAACCGATCTATCTCCCATATTGAGAAGGTGAAGCTGGTTAAGGGTGATATGATGCAGACTGCCGATCAGTTTCTGGAGAAGAACCCACATCTGGTGGTGGCTTTGCTCTATCTGGATTTCGATCTCTACGAGCCTACAAAAAAAGCGCTGGAAGTGTTTGTGCCCCGAATGCCAAAGGGCGCGATAATCGCCTTTGATGAGTTGAATGCGGAGATATTCCCAGGTGAGACAACGGCGGTGGACGAAGTTCTTGGCCTTCACAACTTGCGGATTCAGCGTTTCCCGTTTGATTCCTATGTTTCTTACGCAGTTATCGAGTAGCAAATACAAAAAACAAATTGAAACTGGCGCTCAAATATCAAAATCGGTTGAATATGCAAGTTCAGCCCTCACCCCTCTCTCGAAGGTTCGGGAGAGGGGGCCGGGGGGTGAGGGTTTGTTGAAAGCTAATTTAGAGACTGGCACAGCCAGATCAGGAGATTGGATGAATGGGAAATATAACCGTAAATGTCGATCCGGTTGCGCTCACGCGGGATCTGCAGTATCAGACCAACCCGGTAGGAGTTACACTCTCTATCGATCCATTTGAACTAGTTGTGGGTCCGCTGACTTACAACGTCGATGGTCTGGCGACTCAACACAACTGCGACTTTATGAACGATCCCAAATTCCAGCACGCATACCAACTGGGCAAATCGACAGGGTCATGGGGACAGTCGGAAATTCCCTGGCGACTGCATGTTATCCTCTGGGCGGCGGAGCAGGCGCTGCGGCTGGAAGGCGACTTTGTAGAGTGCGGGGTGAATAGAGGCGGGCTGTCTTACTCCATAATCAATTACTTCAACTTTGAACGGACAGGGAAGAACTTCTGGCTGCTCGATACCTTCAATGGTCTGGTGGAAGAATATGTTAGCGAGGAAGAAAAGAGCAGGAATATCCACAACCATCACATCTATCAGGAGTGCTATGATGCGGTTAAGCAGACATTCTCCCCGTACCCTCAGGTAAAGATAATTCGTGGAATGGTCCCTGATACGCTGCCTCAAGTGACCGCTGAGAAGGTAGCTTATCTCTCCATCGATATGAACTGTGTCATGCCGGAAATCGCTGCAGCAGAGTACTTCTGGGAGAAGATGGTGTCGGGTGGAATGATAGTCCTCGACGACTATGGCTGGGCACTCCACATTGCTCAAAAAGAAGCATTCGATGTGTTCACCCGAGAACGTAATGTCAGTATTCTCGCCCTGCCCACAGGGCAGGCGATCATAATGAAGCCTTGAAGTTGCCTACCTAAATGCAGGGATTAGAGCGGAAAATATCCAGGATGGATCACACAAATGACTAATGTTCCCAAGTTAAGTATCGTTATTCCCACCTATAATCGGGCGGAGCTGCTGCGAGAATGTCTCACAAGCATGCAGCACGCCCCGGCAGATTGCGAAATAGTGGTTCTCGATAACGCCTCCCCGGACAACACTCCTCAGCTTGTGCAAGAGTTTGCAGTAAAGGACAGCCGTATCCGCTCCATTCGACATGATCAGAACCTCGGTCCGATGGTGAATTTTGAAAAAGCGCTGGCTGCCGGCAGAGGAGAGTATATCTGTCTGACATGTGACGACGATATTTTTCTCCCCGGCAACTTCGATAAAAAGCTCCGAATTCTGGATACCCATCCAGAGATCGGTCTGGTCTACTCGCAGTGGTATGACATGGATATACATGGGAATATCCAAGGTGTGGTGATGTGGCCGGGCATTCTGAACTACCCGTATATTGGAACCCGAAACGAATTCCTGGATCTGCTTCCTGCAAGCTACCTCTATATGCAGACAGCTGTGATCCGCCGGAGCCTGTACGAGAAGATAGGCGGGTTGGATATGCGCGAGGATATGACAGCAGGAGTGGATTGGGAATTCTTATTGCGATGCTGCTACCACACCAAAACAGCCTTTATCAACGAACCTACCGTCGCAATCCGCACTCACGAGCAGAGCTTCACGGAGAGCCACTGCAGAAAACAGGGTCAGTTTGCGCGAGGGCGAATTGCTATTTGGCGTAAATGGCTGGTAGAAAACGACAATCCCCCTGTGCTGGATGACCAGCTCTGGAACCGCATGGCAAACGCCTTTATCGCCGATCTTCAGCATGAGTTCGGAAACGATGTCGACACCATCAACAGCTATATCCATCAACTTGAAGAGATGAAACGAGACAGCGTCGCAAAAATCTCTATTCAGTTCAATGCCCAGTTTACGGCGGAACCTAAGCAGCCAATAATTCAGCAGTTATTAGTGCCTGCGTCAGACGCGCCAGTTTCACAGTCTGCATCTACGCTGGCATCCGATGCTCCAGTTTCAATTTCTGAATCAACGCCTTCCCACGATCCAAATGATTTGAATAAAGATGATTGGCGATGGGATGAGATCTATGGCCGGGTCAATCTGGCGGAGATTCCGAATCACTTCCATACTTTCACAGGGATGCCATTCCTCGCGAAATATCTGCAGAAAGCTGCCGAACTCTGCCCTCCGGGCGGCAGGGTGCTGGAGCCGGGGGTTGGTTTTGGTTATGGCGCTATCTGGATGTCGCTAAGGGGAGCGCGTGCGGAGGGTATCGACTATTCGCACCCCATTGTGGAACGTGCGAAACGCATAAATCAGATGCTGTGTGGAAAAGCTGAGTTCCGGTACGGGGATATGTTCAAACTTAAGGAGTGCGTGCAAGGCATTTTCGATGTTACACTGCACCAGGGCTGCCTAGAGCACTTTTCGGATGAGGAGATTCAGGAGATACTGCGCCAGCAGTTGGCAGTATCGAGGCATGTCGTTTTTAGCGTCCCCAGTATCAACTACCCATTCGAGAGAGAGTTTGGAAACGAGCGTCTCATACCCCTCGCTGCGTGGGGGAACATCCTCAAAGAGTTTGATATCGAGATGCTGAGTTACTACGGAGACCCAGCTTTAGGCGGTCAAGAACATGTCATGGGTGTGCTGAGAGGTGTATCGACAGGGAGAAGTACGGAGATAAGCAGTGCTGCCCCACTGGGAATACTCGATTTTAGCGAGGCAGATTCGCTGGGAGATCGTGCTGTAACAGCCATCCGCCATCTCTCCACTTCACCCCAGCCCGCTCTCATTTGGAACGCGCCGATATTTGATCCAAGCGGCTATGCCGAGGAAGCTCGCGGGTTTTTGATGGCGCTGGATAACGCCGGATACTACATTGCCGCGCAGCCCATCAAATGGAACGAACGCGTTGCCAATCTCCCCATTGAGCAGGAGGGACGTCTGCGTGCGATGACTTTCAAGCAGCCGCAGCCAGGCAGCGTATATGTAAGCCATATTCTCCCGCCACACTTTACTCGAAGAAACGATGCCAGGATAAATATTGGCCGCACGATGTTTGAGACAGACAGACTGCCAGCAGAGTGGGCGGATGCCTGCAATAAAATGGATCGTATCTGGGTGCCATCCGAATTCAATAGAGAGACATTTATTCGTGGAGGAGTTCGTGAAAGCCTGATCTCTATCGTGCCCGGAACTATCGACATCACACCTTATGATCCCAAATGCGAACCGCTCAAAATTGAAGGCGCGCGCGGTTATAACTTCCTCTCGATCTTTGACTGGTCGCTTCGTAAAGGCTGGGACGTTTTGCTTCGCGCCTATATCGAGGAGTTCAGCGCGAGCGAAGATGTTTCGCTCATCATTAAGACACACTCGTCACTTGGTTATAACATGGATCAGCTGTCGCACTCGATTGCGAAGTTTATTCAGGATGATCTTAAGCGAGACCTCAAGGATATTCCTGATCTGATTATACAGGCTTCGGATATTCCCGCCACCTTGATGCCAAATCTCTATGCCGCAGGAGACTGCTTCGTGATGCCCACCAGAGGCGAAGGCTGGGGACGCCCATATATGGAAGCGATGACCATGGCGAAACCTGTAATAGGAACGAACTGGAGCGGAAACACAGCCTTCATGAATGCAGAGAACAGCTACCTGTTGGAGTACAAACTGGTGGATGTTCCCGAGGCTGGCTGGAAGGAAGCGGCAACTTTTAAAGGGCATCGGTGGGCGGAGCCCGATACTGTTCATCTGCGCCAGTTGATGCGCCAGGTATTTCTCAATCGCAAAGAGGCTGCAAAGATTGGCAAGCAGGCGCGAGAAGATATAGCCTCACGATTCTCGTATGCCGCTATAGCAAAGATTATAGGAGAAGAGCTGCAGAGTCAGGGAATGCTGGCCGCTGCATAGTTTTCACATGATTTGCCTGGCTTCGCCAGGCTAATCATGTGAAAACTTAGGAGTTCTGAATGCATATCTTAATCGGCCCTATGAAAGCTGAAAATGAAGAGCAGATTCGCCATCCTGAGCGTCGTCTGGAGGATAGCTTCTGCTTTTATGAAAAGGATTCGGGCAGCTATGAGGAGATTTTAGCCATGCTTCCGGAGGGTTGGAAGCCCGATGTAGTAATTCACTGGAGCCTTGAGTACTACATCCCTCCAAAAGGCATAGAAAAAGCCGACTGTTTGACTGTCGGAATATTCGGAGACTGGAATCTCGGAGCCTATGCAGTTCAAAATATTGGCAGCGCTTTCGATATTTTGTTTGCCGACCGAGCTGGCTGCGAACTCCTCCAAAATCTAGGTTTTAATAATGCGTACTATGCTCGCCTCTGGGGTTTCGATTCAAAGCTGCATCGCCGCCTGCCTGAAATCGAACGCGATATCGACATACTCATGATGGGTAATCTTAACCATATTGTACAGCGTGAGAGATCATTCTGGCTTGCACGTGTGGCTAAACTATCCAGACGGCACAACGTCCTGCTTACTACGGGCGTCTACGGCGAAGACTACACCAGAATGATGAATCGCGCAAAGATTGTGTTTAATAGATCAGTCGGCGGTGGAATAAATATGCGCGCGTACGAAACGATGGCGTGCGGCGCACTGCTCTTCAATGAGCGTGAAAATCTTGAGATCAGAGATATTTTTACCGATCGCGAACACTGTGTTCTCTATGGTGATGACGATCTGGAAATACTGCTTGACTACTACCTAGCGACTGAAAATACTGCAGAACGGAAGAGAATCGCTTCGGCGGGCTGGAAGCGTGTTCAGAACTATCGAGATTTTGACCGCATTAGCGAGTTGCTTGATAAGATTGAGAATATATTAGCTCAGTGGAAAGCCACGAATCGAAAAAGAGAACCTCGAGGTTTTGAAAAAGTACAGTTAATAAATCGCGAGCTTTGCAGGCTTCATCATGCCCATCTCTGCAATGAGGGAGGGCTTTATGCCACTCTCAATCAAGAGATGTCTGATCTTCTGAAGAGGCTGGTTAATCTGCCAGAGTATCTGCCCCAGGCAGCAAATGCCCATGCAGCGCTATTAGGGGAGTGGGGAGTTCGCCTTCCACAGGAAGATCAGCCTGCTGCGTTTAAACTGGCGGAAAAACTGCTTTTTTGTGCGCTCAAAATAGAGCCGAATTACTTTGCGGCACAGTGGAATTTAGGCTATCTGTATCATGCATTTGGCAAAGCTGAGGAGGGGAACAGCGAGCTACTAAAAGCGCTGGATATTCTAAACTCCCCCACATTTGATCCGAGCCAACTCCGTGGCGTACTCTTCCCCCACAGATTTGAGCGTTTTGATTTGGAGGCACAGTGTATTTGGGGCAGATATGCAGCTGGAACACGTGAGTGGAGTGATGAAATGCGCCGAATTTGTAAAGGCAAGATCTATTTCACACGCGCTCAATCTGCATATATACATGGAGAGTTCTCCGAATCCGTCCATTTCGCCAACGAGGCTGTCTTTGCTATTTCGGATTGGGGAGAAGCTCACTATCTTTTGGCTTGTTCACATCGTGAATTGGGTAACAATCAGGATGCACATAACGCGTTTAAAAGAGCCATATCTGCTTGCCCTTTCATGTTTGATGCTTGGAAAGAGGATGCTCAGCTGCTTATGGACCTGGGCAGGGCTGGCGAGGCTGCCACCATTCTGGATGAACTGCTTGCCATTTTAAACGGATGCCCTTTCTATGCGTACGTTCTGCCGGAAATTGAGACAAAGTTATTTCAAGCCAAGCTAAAAGCAACCAGGCAGGCTGCTAAAACCCCGGTGAGGATGCTCGCGCTTCCGAATTGGAATGAACCGAAAAGTTGGCAGCCGCTGGTACGCAAATATGTGGAGCAGTATCATCATGGCGACCCGGTAAGTCTGATGCTGCCAGTGGTCGCTCTGCAGCATCCAAAACCGGAGACTGTGCTTAAATCGTTGATCGAGTTTGTGGATAACGATCTGCATATACTTATGGAAGATATCGCTGATGTGGTTCTAATGACAGAGCCTCTCAACACGGTTCTTAATATTGATGGTAGTGTGCTAGCCGATATTTTGGTACTAATGAATGATTGTAATGAGTTAGAGATCGCTCAAAATGCAGACATACCGACCATCACACTGGAAAATTTAGATCAAGCTCTTACTTTAGTGCCAACCTCGGCGTAGTCAACTTAACCTGGCAGAGATTTTAAATCCCTGCGTGTAAAAAATAGTCGTCTTTCAGACGGATAATGATCGCTGCGCTATGCGTCTGAAAGACGCCTGTTTTTTCAAGACGGGGGTTTTCAACCTCCGGTATTGAGAGGAGATCCTATTGATTAATATTGCAGTGATTGGATGCGGTCGGTGGGGTATGAACTATGTACGGCTCCTCCATGAGATGCCTGATATTCGACTTGTTTCTGCATGCGACGGAGACTCTAAACGCCGAGAACTGGCACAGGGCCGATTTCCTCAGTTAGAGATTCGCGAAAATATGGACACCGTGATGGAAGATAATAATGTTGAAGCTGTGATTATCGCAACTCCTGCGGCCACCCACCATGCAATTGTGAAGCGAGCGCTGAAAGCCGGAAAGCATGTACTTGTAGAAAAACCTTTGACGACAACTGTAGAAGATGCTGTCGACCTAGAACAGACTGCTGCTGCTGAAAATCGCCTCCTTATGGTTGGGCTGACTTTCCTATACAACTCTGGCATACAGAAAATGAGAGAAGCAGTTCATGATCCCGCATTTGGAACGATCTACTATCTGCATCTCACCAGAACCAACCTCGGGCCGGTACGTCAGGACGTCAGCGCCATATGGGATCTTGCCTCACACGATCTGGCTATCTGCAGCTACCTGCTGGAGAAAGAACCAATCTGGGTTCAGGCAAATGCAGCGAAAGTGTTAGGTCAAGATCAAGTAGATGTCGCGTTTATCACGTTGGGCTATGCCGATGGCACACTCGCCAACATCCACGTCAGCTGGGTAGATCCTAATAAAGTGCGCGAGGTTGTTGCTGTGGGTAGCCAACAGCGAATCGTCTTCGACGATTTGAATCCTGGGGAACCAATCCGAATATATGAGAAGGGAATCTCCGCTTCGCGTCAGGAAGCAAACAGCTTCGGCGATTACCGGCTGCTTACTCACGAGGGCGGCATCTACAGCCCGAGAATTTCACCGGCAGAGCCGCTGCGAGAACAGGTCGCTCATTTTATCGATTGTATTACTGTAGGCAAACAGCCTGTAAGTGATGCTCGAATGGCAGTGGAGAATGTCCGACAACTGGCTGCTATAGAAAACTCTCTAAACCTGCAGGGCATGCGAATCCCCATAAAACCGAGTCAGGCAGCGCATGCTGTTTTGGAGGAATCCAATGTACCACTCGCACGCGCTAGTTGAGAGTGAAGATATCGGAGAAAGCACACGAATCTGGGCATTTGCACATGTCATGCGAGGTGCTAAGATAGGGAAAAACTGCAATATTGGTGATCACGCTTTTGTAGAGTGTGGCGCTGTGATAGGTGATGACGTAACTATCAAAAATGGGGTTTGTGTTTGGGAGGGTGTAACGATTGGAAACGGTGTTTTCGTTGGGCCAAATGCAGTTTTCACCAACGATATGTACCCGCGTTCCCCACGCCTCGATGCTGTACAGAACCGATATTCCAACAGAGATTGGCTGCGGCGGACACATGTTCATGAAGGTGTCACTATTGGTGCAAACGCGACTATTATTTGCGGAATAACACTCGGTTCATACTGCTTCATCGGGGCGAGCGCCGTAGTCACTCAAGATGTAAGTTCCCACGCTCGGATGATAGGTTGCCCCGCTCGTGAGAGAGGATTTGTCTGCCGCTGCGCACATACTCTTACCGCTGATAATGCTGATGTCTGGAGCTGCCCGGAATGCCGGCGAAGATATGATAATACGATGAAAGAGATAGGATTTGCCTAACCCCCAACCCCCTTCTCTAACGCAAACGATAAAGCAGTTTGCGTTAGAGAAGGGGGTTGGGGGTTAGGTAAATTGTGAAAGGAATAGTTAATGAATGTCCCGCTTGTAGATTTACATATCCAGTATGAATCTATTGCTGAGGAGATAGCTGTCGCCACACGGGAAGTGATGGAGCGCGGCGATTTTATTCTGGGAAGAGCAGTGGGTGCGTTTGAGGAGGAGTTCGCAGATTTCTGTGATGTGAAGCATGTCGTAGGGGTTGCTACCGGTACGGACGCGCTTCATCTGGGAATGCTGGCCTGCGGTATTGGCCCGGGTGACGAGGTCATTACTGCAGCCAACTCATTCATTGCTTCTGCTTCCGCTATCTCATTTACCGGAGCAACCCCGGTTTTCGCAGATATCAACCCAGACACGTACAATATCGATCCTGGTTCGGTAGAGAAGGCAATCACCTCGCACACCAAAGCAGTAATGCCGGTGCATCTCTACGGGCAACCTGCAGACATGGATGCCATTGTTAAACTAGCACGAAGACATAACCTGCGTATTATTGAAGATGCCAGCCAGGCGCATGGAGCTGAATGGAATGGCAAGAGAGTAGGCAGCTTTGGGGATGTGACAGCCTTCAGTTTTTATCCGGGCAAGAACCTGGGAGCATATGGGGATGGCGGAGCCGCAGCAACTAATAATCCTGAGATCGCTGAAAAGCTGAAAATGCTTCGAAACTACGGACAGAGCAAGAAGTATCACCACGATTTTCTGGCGTTCAACAGCAGGCTTGATACTTTGCAGGCTGCGATCCTGCGTGTGAAACTGCGGCGTATGAACGCATGGAACGAGCAAAGAAGACAGGCTGCCCTCATCTATAATCGAATACTTACCTCACTCGACATCTCTCCTCCCTCGGTTGCGAAAGATGCGCAGTCAGTTTATCATTTGTATGTTATTCGTTCACCACAGCGGGATGCGTTAGTTGAGAGACTAAACGAACGGGGAGTAGGCGCAGGCGTTCACTATCCCATATCGATCCCTCAACAAAAAGCCTATGCCTCCCTGCGCTATAAGTTAGGTGATTTCCCTCATGCGGAGAAGGCATGTTCGGAGGTGTTATCGCTGCCAATGTTCCCTGAAATTACAGAAAAACAGATCGAATATGTTTGTGATACTCTTGCAGATATACTGATTGCAGGTAATTTCGTGATTGGAGTGTCTAACAGACCGGAGCAGCGCATTGCTGCTTGAGGGCTGAACGGAGATCAGATTTGCGAATACTTTTAGGTCCGATGAAGGCTGAAAATGAAGCAGGCATACGCCATCCCGAGCTTCGATTGGATGACAGTTTCTGCTTTTATGATAACGATTCGGGAAGCTACGCCGAAATTCTGGCGAAGCTGCCTCACGGCTGGAAACCAGACGTAGTCATTCACTGGAGTCTGGAATACTATTCGCCTCCAAAAGGCATCGATACAGCAGAGTGTCTGACAGCGGCTGTCCTTGGTGACTGGAATCTTGGCGGCCAGGCAATGCATCTGATGGGCGGGGCTTTCGACGTGCTCATTGCAGACAGAAATGGCTGCGAACGATTAAGATCGGCAGGGTTTACCAACGTCATACATGCTCCATTGTGGTCTTACGATCCTAAAGTACACCGTGTACTTCCCAACATACGGCGTGATATCGATATCCTGATGATTGGCAACTTCAACCACGAAATCCAGCGGGAACGCGCCCGGTGGATTTCCAGAGTGCTCATGCTTTCAGATAAATACAATGTTTGTATTACCGCAGGATTCTTTGGGGAAGAGTACACCCAAATGATGAATCGCGCCAAAATAGTGTTCAATCGTAGCGTGCGGGGCGAAATGAATATGCGCGCCTATGAAGCTGCCGCCTGTGGAGCGCTGCTTTTTAACGAGCGTGAAAATTCTGAAATCAGAGATTTCTTCACCGACCGAGAAGAGTGTGTTCTGTACGGCGACGATGATCTTGAATATCTGCTGGAGTACTATCTCAGTCATCCAGAGGAATCAGAGTCCATCGCAAAAGCTGGATCACTTGCCGTTCTGCCTTATACCATGCAGCATCATACTAATCATATCTACGATCTTCTGCAATCTGAACTGAATACCCCCAAATTTGAGTCTGCGAAACGGCAGGCATACACGCTTTCCGAGACTGATCGTGAGTACAACGGGCTGTGTCATCAGCTGCTCACACCGGTGCATCACCCTTTTCAAATTGCGGAAAAGTTAGCCGCTTTGGAAGGAAAGACAACAGATAGCGCGGCCCTGCACAATGCCATAGGGTGTGCCTTTTCAGGACTCAGCGGACAGGATATTGACGAGAGCTTTCGTGTGATATTTATCGATCAGGCGGTGGCTTGTTTCAAGCAGAGTATCTCAATGCGGCCGAACTATGCTGTCGCATGGTTTAATCTCGCACAACTTGCTTTAAAGACAAACCTCCCCATTGCCGAGGAGGCGTTGGAACAGACATACAAGCTTCTTTGCGAATCATTGGTACGTCCCACTCAGTTGATCGGGCCTTTCTATCCAGGAGTTTGGGACGCACTGCGAACAGAGATGGAAAGAGTTTACGGCTGGTTCCAGCCTGATTCCGTCGACGGCTGTGAGGAGATTCGCCGCCTCATCCTCTGGCTTACCTATGAACAGCTATATGATCTTAACGCTGGAGAAGAACACTGGGAAATCGCTTATGATTACGCCCATAAAGCTGTTGAAATGCGCCCCGATGTCTTTTCATCTCGCATGAGGCTAGCACGTGCGTTTTGCCAACTGGGCTATTTGGAAAAGGCATGCGAACAGTACAGGTTTTCTCTTCAAGACCTTCCGTTGAATCCAGAAGCATGGACTGAGCTAGCTCAGATATTAATGATTTTAAAACAGTACGACGAATGTCACACTTTTATATCTGAACGACGTATTATGCTAAGCGGCTGTCCGGTCTACTTCTGGTGGCGAGAAGAGCTAGAACAGATGGAACAGAAACTGAACGAATGCAGGACTGCTCTCCCCAAATCACTTACATTGCTGGCGCAGCCAGATTGGAATTTCCCGTCTAGCTGGCAGCCACTTGTACGAAGCTATGTCAGGAATTTTCACTCTGGTGATCCCATTCTTCTCATTCTAACATCTTCGCCTGAGAAAATAGATACCGTAGTTAGCGATCTCAGCCGATACCTCACCTCTGATTTGAATATTAGCCTGGAAGAAATTCCCGATGTACAACTGGTGATTCACCCGGTAACCGAAGAGGATTGCAGGTATCTGTATAATTCAGCTGATGGTTTCATAAAGCTTTCCCCGCAAAACGATACCCCACCTTCACCAATTCGGACACTCTCTCTCGATCAGCTTCCCGAAGCAATAGCACTCTTAGCTTGACAGTTTGAGTGGGACAGAAGATATCCTGAGAAAGAGATAAACGCGAAACGGCTCTGTTTCCACAGCGACTCTGCCACTCTTCGCAGAGAGTTTATAGCCTGGAAATTAATGGAGCGAGAGGCGGGATTTTACTGGAGGATTTAATGATAAGGCTGGAATATCACATTATAGCGTTACTCGCTATGTATTTCTGAGAGGGCGAGAAATATCTCACCCTCTCTGTTCTTTATCACTGTTTCTGTTCGATCTGATTATTTAAATCAGTCTTTTAACCAATTCACATTCTGATCAACATACTTGACCCAGTCTCGGCAGGTCATTGTAGTACCGCCTGCAGAGTAAGATGCATCAGGATTTGCACAGTATTTCAGTTGATCTTCTGTGCTTTTTGGCAGTCCGAAAATATCCGATCCTAATTTTCCAGCTTTCCACTTAACTGCTTTGGCATGGCCATCGGCAAAGTTCACATTCAGCTGGCCTCCGTGTCTCAGTCCAGCGTTCGAGGTAAGCGATGTGTAGTATTGGAATATATAGTTTGAGCAGAATGTGTATCTTGGGTTATCACCCGTATCGGAGTAGACCATCATTTCCGCCGGGGCGTTAATAGATGCTATTGAGATGCCTGGCTCAATGTATCCTCCTGGAAAGCGTATACGCTTTCCAACCATTCCCAGGCGCACACTGCTGAGTATTCCCCAATTGTATCCATAGCCAATACAACGCTTTTGTGGGTTGATTCCTTCCTGGCCGCCACAGTCGTCCGTTGGAGTTAGTGTCCATTCGGTGCGATCGGGGCAGTAGAACATTGTGATGCTTTTGACATACGGCTGCAGGATGGCATAGAAGTCGTCTTCTTTACCACTACGATCATGGACAACGGATGGTGCCATCTCATCATAATCTTGAACATACATCGCCATTGCGGTGCCGCTCTGTCGGATATTGCTGAGGCACTGTGTTCGCCGAGCGGATTCGCGTGCCTGGGCAAACACCGGGAAAAGAATGGCCGCCAGAATAGCAATAATCGCAATGACCACGAGCAGCTCAATCAGTGTAAATCCTATCCGAATTCATCATTACATCTCTCCTTTTATTGGTATGTGGTATCGTGAGTGAGAGCATGTCGATCAATCGCATGATCAGCTAGAAAATAGTACAATGTCATAATGCGATTTGCTGCTCTGTTCAAATTGACTTTCTCCACCCCTGTTAAGAATACCTGTTCCTATATTAACGATTTGTTAAATTATTTATAAAGCAGCGCCTACACGCTTAAGAATTCTCACCTTCATCTGTTTCTTCGGCCCAGTTCAGAAATGTGTTTGCTGTCTCAAGAAGAAGCTCGCGTCGAGAAGATGCCAGCTTATCAAATGAGAGAGGAGCAAACCCCACTCTTTGATTTCCTGCAAATTTCTCACGATAGCAGTCCACGAATCGCCAGTAGAGGCCATCCCAAATAAGTGTCCAGTCTCCCGCCTGCCAGTCTCCCATGCGCTGCAGATAGGCGCTTCCACATATATATGGTTTTGTGGCCATTAGCCCATTATCTGCAAACTGGCTCATCCCGTACACATTCGGAACCATCACCCAGTCGTATGCATCGATAAAGAGAGTCATGAACCAGGCGTAGACCTCATCAGGATCGAACTCACATAGAAGCATCAGGCTGCCCAGCACCATCAGCCGTTCGATATGATGGCAATATCCGGATGTCAATACGCGATGAATTACCGTGTCGGCTGGCACAAGCCCAGTGGTTCCATTCCAGAAGCTGCTGGGAATCTTTTTTGAGAACCCGAACGTATTGCACGTTCGCTGCTTTCCGCCAGCAAAAGTGTACACTCCGTGAATAAATTCTCGCCACCCAATGATCTGTCTGATAAAGCCTTCCAGAGCATTTATTGGTACTGCATTTTCAGCCGAGTACTGCATTGCTGCATCGATAACTTCACGCGGTGTTATCAAGCCTATGTTAAGTGCGGGTGTCAGTTTTGAGTGGAACAGATTCCCATCTTCCACACGCATAGCATCTTCAAAATCTCCAAATTTTGCTAATCGAAAGGTGAGAAAATCTTCTAATGCTAGCCGTGCTTCCTCATGGGATGTAGGATAATCGAAGCCGTCCAGTGATCCATACCCATCCGAGAAATGTGCCTTCACCCAAAGTTCTGCTTCTATAACATACTGGTTTTTTGGGAATTGGCGAGGCGGAGGAACGACCATACTTTTCGGAATCGGTTTGCGGTTATCTTTATCAAAACTCCACTGCCCGCCTTCTGGCTTACCGTGTTCATCCACTAATATTTTGAACCGACGTCGCTGCAGAATATAAAATTCCGACATTCGGAATATTTTTCGATCACGGAAATAGTCGTCTAGCTCCGGCTGCGTGGTGAGAAACATCGGGGTGGGCAGAGTTTTTATTGAGAAATGTGGAGTAAAATATTTCTTTATATCACGTTCGAGCCAATCATCCACCACCTCATGGAGCACTATATTTCTCACTCCATCCTTCTTCATTTTTGATACTGCGTCGGCAAGTGTCGGAAAATCGTGAATACCACAATAGGTTACACACGCACCCGCAGCGCTGAGCTTCACCGCAAAAGCTTTCATGGAGGCGCGATGCAGTACTAGTTTTTGTGGATGAAATCGGAACTGTGTAAAATAGAGATGATGTTCTATGAGATATATATGGCTGTCGGCAGCTTCTTTAAGAATAACTCCGAATAGCTGGTGTGGAAATACTACGAACGCCTTCATAATTTGAACCATTACCTTACAATTTCCAAAAAAAATGATTGAACAAAAACACTCTGCTGTTCATCTTGTTACCAGATGCTGGATATGAAGAAAGCTGTATGAATTGATCGTCATCAAAGAGAATACCATTTCCACGAGGATATAGATGAGATTGTGCTGAATAACGTATTATTCATGAACTTTATAGAACGCTTATCCCGGTGGCCAAAATGGCATCACCAGCGGATGTGCGTCGATTTGATTTTAGATATAATTTACATCGGTAAAAGGAGAATCGAATGGCATTAACAAAAAAGCTTCTGGGTCGTACCGGTCTTTGCGTGACACAACTGGGTTATGGAGCAATGGAGGTGCGAGGATCGCGGATATGGGGCGGCCGTTCGGTGACAGAAGCACAGGCGGATACTATCCTGAACGCCGTCCTGGACGCCGGTATCAACTTCATCGATACTGCCAACGACTACGGCAGGAGTGAAGAGTTCATTGGTAAGTATATCAGCAAACGCCGCAGTGAGTATATCCTTGCAACCAAGTGTGGCTGTACAGTTGTACACAAAGATGAGAATACCGACGACACTCCCCATGTGTGGACACGTGAAAATCTGTTCCGTGGACTCCATGAGAGTCTGGAGCGAATGAAGACCGATTATGTGGATATTATGCAGCTTCATAACCCCAGTGTCGAGCAGGTGGAGCAGGGCGATCTGGTTGCAGTACTTCAGGAGATGAAACAACAGGGGAAAGTACGCTGGATCGGCTGCTCTTCGACACTGCCTCACATCACAACGTGTATTGGCTGGAATGTCTTCGATACATATCAGATTCCCTACTCCGGCCTGGAACGCACGCATGAGAATGTTATCTCGCTGGCAGCGAAGGCTGGTGCAGGCATCATCGACCGAGGCGGCGTGGCACGTGGCGAACCCGGTGAAGGACTTGGCGGTGAGGATAAATGGAAGGATTTCGAGGCCGCCAAACTGGACGAGCTCCGTGCACCGGACGAATCCCGCACGGCTTTCTTACTGCGCTTCTTGTTGAGCCATCCGGATATTCATACGACCATTGTAGGAACACTGAATCCGGCACATCTGCAAGAGAATATTGCCATCGCAGCAAAAGGGCCGCTGTCATCAGAAATCTACTCTGAAGCCAAGCGACGACTGGATGCAGCAGGCCAGAGTCCCGCTGCCTAAACAATCAGGTGGGTTAGAAAAATGACTTTTCCTAACCCACGAACTTATAATTTTACATTCAAAAAAATAGAAACTCATGTAAACAGGTCAATTTACAATAAGAAGAGAATCCCACCACTCACCTGGTTTACCTGCCATAACGTTTAACGGGTTGGTATTCCAGGTTCCATCTACAAAAACCTTGTAGTAATATCGCCCTTTAGGAAGATTGATATCACCCACCCAAGAGTCCCCGTCTTTCTTGAGAAGCAGAGCCTCTGGCATGTATTTGTTAAACTCTCCGGCGATACCCACCTTTTCCGCGTTAGGGAAAGCCTTCATTTTGAAGTGAACGGTTCCACCAGCAGAATGCATCAGGTTCGCACAGTAGTTGTCCGGATCTGCCTGGAATGCCTTTGCATACATGGCATTTGCCACGGGGAGATTTCCGATAAACCCGTTAGCATTAGCAAGATCAGAATAGGTTTTAGAAGAAGGGAAAATATCACATGCGAGATTAAAAATGCGAATAGCATCATCGGGGTGTTTCTGGTTGAGCAGAGAGTAGCCCATTCCCAACAATTCGATCGGATTTACCTTTTTCGTACTACGAATTTGCTGTATGGCGGCATCCATTCCCATTTCCGCAACGAGAGCAGATGCCGTTGGCGGAAACAGTGTCTTCATCTCGATGTTTCTAGAACCCTTGGTGAGTTCGTCGCTCAAGCGGAATGTGAATGGCTGGTCGAAATTGCGTATTTGGTAGAGCGTGACTCTTCCATCGGTCAAATCTATCTCATGGGAGTACAATGTTGCATTTCCCCAATCTGCCTGTGCCGTCGCGCATAGTATGGATGAAACTAACTTGACGGATGGTTTTTTCCCGGAGGAGAGCATGCCCTGTGCCGTCCTTCTGCGCCAACACACCGTATCTGAAGATTGGGGACCGCTAAGATTGTAATTTGTCAGTACAAAGTCCTTCTGATCTTTTTTGCGTATGATGTAGTTAGCGTGAACAATAGCATAGTCTCCTGTGCGGTCGGCAAGAAAAATCTGCGCCCTTTCCTGCCATAGTAAGTTGTATTTTTCAATGACATGTACAGCTTCATCAAGCTGCGCGCACTGTTTGAATAATGGCTCGACGAGATAACCTTCAAAATCGATGCGACCTGAATGTTTCACAATCGGAATAGGCTTGGAAAGTGCGGCTGCATCAAAGAAAAGCCCCTTCTCGTTAAGGCCTCCTTCAGGGTATTTCTCTTCAAACCCCCAGAACACATAGCCTATCCGTCCTTCACCTCCTGGGCGAAACCACAAGAAAGTTTCCGTACCAGGTTTATAGTCTTCATTATTGCCGACAAGAACGTGTTTACCAGACGAAGCAATAAAGATAGTGCAGCTCATCGCCAGTTGGCAGAGGAGCAGAAACACGAAAGAGATAAATATTATGGGAATGCGTATGCTCATCAAAACAGCTCATATTTATCCGTGGCGATGTATTAACGTTCGTTTTCAAACGACGATTGGATGCAGCCGGTCAAAATCCCATGGATTAAAGGATTTTTGACAATAACGCCATTTCCATCCTACAGTAGATTATATATCCATTTCTTCTTGCGTCAATGATTCTTGCATCTGTTCCGCCTGTGAATAAGATATATTCGAACCATAGAGGGGAAAATCGAAATTACGACCTTCTAGCAAGTCTTCTATAGTTCGAATTTGAAGCATTTCCACGCGCCGTCCCACTCCAGAGGGGGCCTGGTAATACCCGGCTGCTAATGCAGCGTCACGCATAGGTTTAGTGGGCGCTTCGAGACAGATAAAGAATCCAAGTTGGGCTTTTTCTGTATGCAAAACACCAAAAAGATCACGGATCTGGTTTGCTGTGACATGCCCACCTTTAACCTGAACAACGGCTTTAGAAGGCTTTTTGGGATTATCGTGAAAGTACGCAAAACCGTCTATACCTTTATCTGCACCCTTTTTCTCTTGTGGGATAGCGGGAATCAATCCAACAGCCCACATTTCAAAATCTTTATGGCTTAAATCTTTATCATAGAGTAATTTTGCGCCAAAGAGATCAGTTGGCAATCCTTCCAGATCAAATGCAATACTCTGAGCCGGGTCTTCTTTGCTCAAAAGCCTAGAATTTCTTGCGCCGAACGAGTCATAGAGTCGCTTCTGAACCAGGGAAGTTGCAATAGGGGTAATGTCGATGCCGATCCATTTCCGATCCAACTTCTGAGCGGCGACAACAGTTGTACCACACCCACAGAAAGGATCGAGTACTATATCACCATAATTGCTTGATGCAGCAATAATACGCTCAAGCAGGGCCAATGGTTTCTGAGTTGGATAGCCCAACCGTTCTGATGACTGTGCCGCAATAACTGGAATATCTATCCAAATATTTTGCAAAGGAACCCCATGCATCGAATCTAGGTATACTTTCAGACGAGGATATCCGTTCTTGCTATATAAAATAAGGTTTTCTGCCTCATACCTTTCCATTTGTTCAATCGCACAAGACCAACAGCGTGAAGGAGGTGGTTTGATCCCTTTCCATTCGTATAGTTGCCCTTTTGAAGCTCTTTGCATAGATGCTGTTAAATCACGTGATGCATAATGACGACCAGTCGCCTTTTCTATATATCGATAAGAATTTGTAATATGCTCATCGGAATAAGCTGCATGTTGTGTATTCCAAATATAGTTTGTTGATTTGGTATAAAAGAATAATATGTCACTAATGACACCATATCGTTTACCGACATTTGCATGAGCACTAGTGCGTTTCCATATTATTTCGTTCTTGAAATTTTTCGGTCCAAATATACAATCCGATATGATTCGTAAATAGGAAGATGCTGTTGTATCGCAGTGGAGATAGAGGCTGCCACTCGTCTTGAGAACGCGATGAAGGTGATAAAGCCGCGGAGCCATCATAACCAAATACGCCATAACATCGTTTTCGCCGATCGCATTATGGAAGCCATTCATTAATTCGATTACTTTTGGAACTGGACAAAGACCAGGGAAGTTATCCCAAGCTTCCGACGCACCAGCCCAATTCCATGTATCACCGAATGCTTTAATCTGCGCAGGTGCATCAGTGCCACTATGCTCGCGGAATAGAACATTATAGTTACGGTTAGAGTTGAAGGGAGGATCAAGGTATATAAGATCAACACTCTCGTCCGAAATGTGCTTTTTAAGTATTTCTAAATTATCACCAAAGTAGAGTGTATTCATGAGTCACAATTCAACAGGTGTAGGCTCTTATCCTGCAGATTTAACTATTCAAAATCTTAACACACCTTGAAATAAACTAGCATTTGATACCGGTACTTGATAGTTTAGATACTGAAAAAAGACAATCCCAATAACCATCTCGGCATGTATGCTCAATAATAATTATCCACGGCCATAACCTAACCATTCCGGCAGATTCTCATCGCACCAGCGACGATACTCTTCCATTGTATCGAATGACCGGTAAGAAGCGTCGTCAGCATAGGTTTATAGGTGTGGATGAAGGCGTAATGCATGCGCAGTTCTAACCGACGTCTAGCTGCGGCCTCAAATTCTTCGAGCCATTCTTTCTGAATTGCATCCTCTTGATCTGTTATTGCCATGTTAGTTCCCTGCCGACTCCAGGATAAAAAATTGACTCACTCTCAAAAGAAATGTTTTAATTTTCAGGAAATTGGATATATTTTGGTTCTACCCAGTCTGTAAGCCATACTCCATTGTCCGAGCAAAAAAACTGGATTCCGTCGTGCGACATTTCTTGTGTGAGAATTGTTAAAATCACAGGCTTTCCATGCCGGATTCCAACATTTAAAGCAGTATCGCTATCCAAAGAGAGATGGACATGATGCCTATTACCCTTTATCAACCCTTGCTCACGTATGGAAGATATAAAACGAGAAGCCGTGCCATGGTACAGAATCTGAGGTGGTTCTTGCGCAATTAGATCGAGGTCGATAGATATTGAATGACCTTGAGCGGCACGTATAAGCTTACCATCTGGGCTCAGGACAAAGCGTTGTTTATCATTGAGCGCCACAACATCATGAATTAATTCCGTTGTGAGATGTACAGATCCATTTTTCGAACAAGCAACTAAATCGGATACCTTCGCCCAACCATTAGCATCGAGAATTAACCCAATCTTGTCTGGGCGGTGTCGTAAAACAAGACTCATAAACTTACTGGAACGGACGATTTTATCATTCATATTTTGTAATCTCCCGTTCCATATTTCTTGAGACATTATATAATTCTAAAACAAATGTGGCTCTACTGTAAATTGTGTCGAATTGATGGTTTTTTCTCGCGCTGATAACTCAGTGTACATGACTATAAGGTTCCATATTATTTCCCGTGTTTCTGTCATTTTGCACCGGGAACACCTTCAAAGAACTCTACTACCCCTGTCTCTAAGGAGTAGTGGGCCCCTACAATCAGCAGCCCGCTGCTTTCAATCAACTGTTCCAGAACTTCCGAACCGTAACGGAGGTGGTTTACCGAGGCGCGAACGTTGGCACGAATAGCGTGCCGCATGAGTGCCTCTGTATCGTTCGCAAGGTCTGTCCCTAAAAATCCCTGCACAGATGGCCTGACCCGGTCAACTATCGAACGTAGTCCTCTCGACTGCCGTGCTGTAGGCTGCTGAAGTTCTTCCAGAGTAGCCGAAATTGCGCCGCAACGAGAGTGCCCCATAACCACGACTAGCCGAGTGTGATAACGCTCCGCGGCGAACTCTATGCTGCCAATCTGTGAGTTTGCAACTATGTTACCGGCAACACGAATTACAAACAGGTCGCCCAGGCCCTGATCGAAAACTATCTCTACCGGCACACGTGAGTCTGAGCAGCCAAGAATTACCGCGAACGGCTCCTGGCTATCCACCAGATCGTTTAGCCGATTGGGATCAGTCAGAGTACTATAGCTGCGAATTCCTAAGACAAAACGGGCGTTGCCATCTCTCAGACGATCAAGCGCTTCTTCGGCAGGAATCAAATGCTGCTCCTTTATTACTACCATTTTGCCTCGCCCCAACGTCGTTGGGGCTGAGGGATTCGGTAATGCACTTTGCGATCATGAACCCTTTTAGTTTGACAACTACCTTACAAGCTGTCCCCTTTAGTATATCCCAACACAATATCGAATTTAGCCTCCAACTCGCCGATCACCGATTTTTTTACTGGTGAGAATACTGAGGTTACAGTAGACACTTCTATCTCACTCCCTATTCTGCAGAAGATACCGTCTCGCCGATTACCTGGATCACCTTTGATAAATAGTTGTGTCGTCCAGGGTCGATGTCCCTTAGCCTTAACTTTGAAATGAATATGGGGCGCAGGGCGTCCTCGATACGCTACCTGCTTGATCGTGCGAAAGTAGTACTCACCGCTCATACCAGTTAGAAAACGGCCAAAACCCTGAAAGTTACCATCAAAGGCGCTTGTTCGAACCCCGCTCCGCCAGATAGACAGCGTTGTGATCGACCTGCCAGATTTCGATAGTCGCGTTCCGGACAGGCTGCCCCTTCGCATCCAGCAGACGCCCGCTGATGTGTGTGATTTCGCCTATCGCCGGAGTGATCGCGTCGTTGACAATGAGTAGGTCGTTGTCGGTGTCCAGAGGCAGCTTATGGTAAGGGTAGAACGGACCTTCTTCTACGGAGACGGTACGGGTAAGTTCTTCAGCGAGAGCTCCAGGTTTGGTATAGAGTTCTGAAGCGACTGCAGCACCGCTCATGTACAGCAGCACACCTGATGCGCACTGCGAGATAAAGTTACGACGGCTGACGCCTAGGCCGCTTAAAATGGAAGGTGATTTTTGTGGTTGCATTGATTTATCCTTCCGAGGTAACTGCAAAAGTCGGTAGTTATAGTAATGTCGTCCATTTTTACCTAAGCTGGCGAAGCCAGAACCAAAAGTAAACTCTTAACCTCACCCCCTGCCCCCTCTCCCAGATGCTCGTACCTCGCGGGGAGAGGGGGAGACTAAAACCATGCATTGGCCCCTCTCCCAACGAGCTTGCGAGTTACCGGGAGAGGGGTTGGGGTGAGGTGTATTTAAGCGATTATATCTGCATTTCGTATTACTTTCACAACCCCTTCAACCCCGGCGCAATCACCCGCAAAATTGCGTTCAGAATGAACTTAAGTTGTATTAGCGACGAGCGGATTTACAAATCTACTACTACAGCCATTTTCACAAGATCTCCTACGGTACAACCCAATTCCACTGGATGGCGAAGAGGCAATTCCGGGTGAACAGTGTACCGATTATTCCGACCTTCACGGCTTCTAGTGATTATTCCTCCCTCTTCCAGGTCTGCTATGATACGCTGCACCGCACGTTCTGTTATACCTACGAGCAGCGCAATATCTCGTAGTCGAAGTTCAGGGTCTCGCGCCAGGCATAAAAGCACATGTGAATGATTGGTTAGGAATGTCCAGCCAGCAGTCACATTCGCTTGATCTTTGTAAGAAGAAGGCAAGATTTCAATCTCCAATAAAAATATATGATAATTAATTCGTGTTATATATTACGCGAATAAATTTTCGTGGTATTATATTCGTGATATCAGTATTATATCTCAGAATGGAAGGAAACTATACGCAGATGAGCAATACAACGATTACTGTGGCCTATGGCGACGGTATCGGTCCCGAGATAATGAAGGCTGCACTTAATATTTTGCAGGAGGCCGGCGCTAAGCTGGACATCGAAACTATAGAGATCGGCCAGGAAGTGTATGAGCGAGGGATAACATCGGGCATCGCGCCGGAATCCTGGGAATCGCTACGAAGGACTGGCGTTTTTCTTAAAGCGCCTATCACTACTCCTCAGGGCGGTGGGTATAAAAGCCTGAATGTTACTATTCGAAAAAGCCTGGGGCTATACGCCAATGTGCGGCCATGTGTGGCTTATGCACCATTCGTACGCACTCGGCACCCAAACATGGATGTGGTGATCGTGCGAGAAAATGAGGAGGATCTCTATGCAGGAATTGAACACCGGCAGACCGATGAGGTCATGCAGTGCCTCAAGCTGATTACCAGGCCGGGCTGCGAGAAGATAGTGCGTTACGCATTTGAGTATGCACGTGCGAATGGCCGGAAAAAAGTCACCTGTTTCACCAAAGACAATATCATGAAACTAACCGACGGGCTCTTCCATAAAGTGTTTGATGAGATAGCCTTGGACTACCCTGAACTCCAAAATGAACACTGGATAGTTGATATTGGCGCCGCAAAACTGGCAGATACTCCTGAAGTATTCGATGTGATAGTGATGCCAAACTTGTACGGTGATATTCTATCAGACGTAGCTGCCCAGATAGCGGGTTCGATTGGTATGGCTGGTTCTGCGAATATTGGAGAGCATGGGGCCATGTTCGAGGCTATACACGGTTCTGCTCCAGCCATTGCGGGGCAGAATATCGCGAATCCTACCGGGCTGCTTCTCTCTGCGGTGATGATGCTGGTACATATTGGGCAAGAGGATATAGCGGCTAAAATTCACAATGCCTGGCTGAGCGTGCTCGAAAAAGGCATCCATACTGCAGATACAGCCACGGTGCAGAACAGCGGGGAAACCGTGGGAACAAAGGAGTTTGCCGATGCAGTAATAGCACGTTTAGGGCGGATGCCGCAAATTCTAAAACCTGTATCCTACGATACCACATCTAAAACACCATTTACTCTCAAGCCAGCAATTCGTCGAGTTGCCGCCCGTAAAGAACTCATTGGTGTGGATGTCTTTTTGCACTGGAGGGATGGCTCTCCAGATGAGTTGGGATTATTGATGGAAGCGGCCAATAATGAACGACTACAACTCTCTATGATCACCAATCGCGGTATTAAAGTATGGCCGAACGGGATGCCAGAAACGTTCTGTACCGATCATTGGCGATGCAGATATTTGTCGGGCTCAGATCAAATGGCGATTCTTCATTCAGATATCATCGCCCTGCTTCAGAGAATAACTGACTTGAAACTTGATTTTATCAAATGCGAGAACTTGTGCAATTTCGATGGAGAAACCGGTTATGCCCTGGGGCAAGGGCAGTAAATAGTGGAAGTATCCCTCGGTGTGAATTATCCGAGGGATGTATGGCTTTAAGTGCGATTTGCAATAACTATACTGCATAATCTAAATTGGCACTGCAGTTACCTCTCCTGTTTCTGGGAGAGAGGGTGGTGAGGTAATATCAAGTGTAATTCCTTTACACTATCTTACAGAACTACTTTTTAAGTTTTGATTTAAACTTTGCCCGGAACTCGGCAATCTCCGGCGCGACTACACTCTGGCAATATGGCTGATCGGGATGAAGACGGTAGTAGTCGATATGGTAGTCTTCAGCCCGATAGAATTTCTTGTATGGCAAAATCTCAACTGATATCGGATCAGCCCAAAGTCTCTGTTGTATAGTTTTCTTGATGGCTTCATCGACTGTCTTGCGCTGTTCAGCATTGCGAGTGAATACGATGAATCTATACTGCGGCCCGACATCTGGCCCCTGCTGATTTGGTGTGGTGGGATTTCTAACTGTAAGTAGAACTTTCAGCAGATCGGAATAGGTAATTATTGTGGGATCGAAGGCGATGTTCACCGATTCCGCATGACCTGTCTGTCCAGTTTCAACATCTTCATAGCTAGGATTGGGCACTTTCCCTCCGGAATACCCAGGCAGCACTTTCTCGACTCCCTTCAGCTGTTTGAAGATGGCTTCCATGCTCCAAAAGCACCCCGCAGCGAAGGTAGCATACTCTCTGTGTGCAGATGTTTTTTCTGGCGGCGACGCTTCTGCTATCGCCGGCTTTGAAAATAGTGTTCGGGCAAAAACAATAGCCACCAACGAAAGAATCGTGCCAGTTAAAAATTTAGTGCGAGAGTGAAGTAGACCACTCATATTTTTTCTCCTTATGCTGCAAATACCAGTATCGTTACATCTAACGAACACTTATTATAAGTATTTTGTGCTTATAAAAGTTCCCTTTTCTCCTGGCACTACGTCACCATCTTCCTGGGTGAGAGCAGATACCCTTTTGATCAATCCACTTCCAAAGCTTCCTTAAAAATGCGCAGCCCTTCATTTATCACTTCCTCATGTGTGTTGAGAGCGGGGATGAGTCGGATCGTGGAGTTATCCACATCTAATTTACCTATATTTGCGCCACAGGTAAGGAAGAGCAGACCCTGGTTGCGTGCTGCAATTTTCACACGCTCCACTCTCAGGTAATCTGGCAGGCCATCCGAAGTCTGCAATTCCACCCCAATCATCAATCCATTGCCCCGCACATCTACCACTCCATGATGACCTATGAGCGGCTCCAGCCTCTGTTTGATATACTCTCCGTGATAGGATGCTTGAGAGACGAGATTATCGCGCTCAATGATTCTCAGCGCTGCCAATCCGGCTGCACAAGAGACCGGATTTCCGCCAAAAGTGGTTCCGTGCTCGCCCAGTTTCCATCTCTCCATCAGATCACGCTGAGCAGCCACTCCAGCTAATGGAAGCCCACCACCCACAGCCTTGCCAAATACAATCATATCTGGTTCGATGCCAAGATGTTCAAAGGCAAACCATTTCCCGGTTCTGCCAAAACCAGACTGGATCTCATCCGAGATAAGCAGTATTCCATGCTGATTAGTCAATTCACTAAGCCGCTGGCCAGCCTCCTTCGTCATCGGCACGTAGCCGCCCTCTCCCTGCTGGGCTTCACAAAACACCGCTGCAATATTGCTGCCCTCCTGCTCCAGAAGTTCCTCAAGAGCGGCCATCGAATCCTGGAGCCTCGGTATGCCATCACCGCCTATGTTGTTGACATGAAATATGCTTGCCCTTAGAGGAGCAAGGAACTCTTCGTAAGCATCCCAGTGCGCATATTTCGAACGAGAGAGCGCTGATGCGAAGAGAGTACGTCCATGGAACGCCCCTTCAAAAGCAACGAACTTCTTGCGTCCGGTAGCTTTGAGAGCCAGTTTGGCTGCTGTATCGATCGATTCACTGCCACTATTCATAAACTGAAACTGCCAATCCGATCCATGGTGATGCTTTTGCAGCAGATCCCCAATCCAGTGCGCCAGTTCCAGCTGCGGGGTATGGCGCATGATATCCGAGACGTGGAGTACGCTTGCTGCCTGCTCAACTATTGCTGCTACGATTTCGGGATGCCCATGGCCGCAGGCATGTACGGCAATGCCTCCCGTAAAATCGATAAACCGGGTGCCTCGATAGGTAGTTACGATAGAGCCTAGCGCATGCCGAACCACTTCATCTGTCTCAAAACCCACCACCTCGGCCAGCAGTCTCTCAGCCTGCAGAACACGTACATCATTTTCGGTCAGCATACTTAAGCCTTTCTTTCACACCACCAAAACTGGTGTAGCAAGGAACAAACCTCGTGTTCTCAACCAATTGTATCGATCTGGGCACGTACCAACTCTTCAGAATCGCTGAAGTTCACATAGATCGATTTCCACTCGGTACAGTAGTCCATCGCCATAATGCCAGCTTCACGATGTCCGTTCCCAGTCTGCTTCATTCCGCCAAAAGGAAGCTGTATCTCCGCTCCGCTGGTGGGCAGATTAATATAGACAATTCCAGCTTCTAAATCTCTCATAGCACGGAACGCATTATTTACATCACGAGTATATAGTGATAATGACAGTCCATAAGCCGTAGAGTTTGCTGCCGATAGGGCTTCTTCCAAACTTTCCACTTCGATAATGCCGGTGACTGGCCCGAAAATCTCTTCCTGGGCTATGCGCATCCCTATTTCCATGGAGTCGAATACAGTGGGAGCGTAAAAGTATCCTTTGGCGAGATCTCCATCTTTTAAAATAGAACCTCCGGTTAGTACTTGTGCTCCCTCAGTTTTACCAATCTCGACATATCTATCTATTCGCAGCAACTGGGCTTGATTTACAACAGGGCCGATCTCGATCGAAGCGTCCGCGCCTGAACCGAGTTTTAGCGCACGCGTTCTCTCCACTAATTCGACGGTAAATCGCTTCTTCACTCCTCGCTGTACAATGACACGGCTGGCCGCGGTGCATCGCTGTCCGGCAGTGCCAAAGGCACTCCACAAAGCACCTTTTATCGCCAGCTCAAGGTTGGCATCATCAAGCACTACTATGGCGTTTTTTCCACCGAGTTCGCAGCTAACACGTTTCATCATCTGCCCGCAGCGTGAAGCGATATGCCGGCCAACTTCAGTGGATCCGGTAAAAGAGATAGTCGATACCGATTTTGATTCTACCAAAGCCGCGCCTGCTTCATTCCCATTTCCCGTGACTAAGTTAACCACACCTGATGGAATTCCAGCCTCGATGAGCAGCTCTACAAAAGAGACCGCAAGGCCTGGGGTGTCTTCAGCGGGTTTGAAAACGATGGTGTTGCCCGCAATCAGTGCAGGAAACATTTTCCAGCTGGGTATTGCAATGGGGAAATTCCACGGCGTGATCAGCCCCACTACTCCAACAGGAACTCGCTGCGCCATACAGAATATATCTTCACGCTCCGAGGGAGCAATATGCCCATTGGGCATCCTGCCAAATGCGGCAATATAGTAAGCCATATCTATGGCTTCCTGAACATCACCACGCGCCTCCACAATCACTTTTCCCATCTCGGCGGTCATCTGCTGGGCAAGCTGTTCTTTATGAGCTTCCAGAAGCTGGCCCATTCGAAAAATTACAGTGCCTCTTTTGGGAGCTGGAGTTAGCCTCCACGAATGATAAGCGTTCGCGGCGGATTGTGCCGCAGCTTCCACATCAGCGGTCTCTGATCTGGCATACGTTCCCAAAACTCGATCCGAATTGGCAGGGTTAATCGAATCGAGAGTTTTTCCACTTAGCGAAGGCTGCCATTTTCCATCGTAGTAGTTGGTAGCGCCAGTGTGCATTTATGAACCTCCCACTAGCCGTGCATCTGTGCCGAGAATAATACTGCTGACCCCGGTTTTGTTAAATCCCTTGAAGCCTTCCCATCTCTGTAGAATCTCAAGATGGCTACCGGGAGCTCCTCTGGCCTGGAACTGACTGGCCTGCTCGGGGGTGATGACTCTGTTTCTCAGCAGGGGCTTCAGGCGATGCTGGGCAACAGCCCACACCTCTGCAGCCGTGAACGCTTGCTTCAGTATGGGAAGATCTGTAAACGGAGGCATTACGCCAAACTCTGCTTCCTTCAGGAGTGATATCACCACTCCAAAATCGTACTCTGCTTCCAGATGATGCATCCCTGCGGCGGCAATACTGCTGCCATGAAGCGCGCACCAAAGCCCTAAAGTCCCAAGAGTATCTCGCTCCGTTAACTCAGCCGTTTCAAAATCGATTTTCAGCTCATCTGATGTCAGATCAAGATCCGCGAATATTACCACTCTACTCACAGGATGCTCGAGTACCTGAGCGCCCCAGCCAGCCTCTTCGCCAGCATAGAACCTCTCTCTGGATACAAAACCCATCGCATGAAAAAGCCCGAGCATCGCCCGGAAACTATCTCTGGAACATCTGTAAGTGTGGTGATCGTGGTTCGCCCAGCCTATGCCAATTTTCTGCTGCTGCGCATACTGCCATCTAGCGGCAGCATTCCTAGAGAGATAGTACTCTCGCTCCGCAGAAAAAAACTCGTCGACGGCACGATCTCGCCCGATACCAGCAGCCACCCTCTCAAAAATTAGGAGAGCTTCAGCAATTACTCTAGACTCTTCGCCATCGCGTGATCGCGTACGAAAGCTTGTTTTTGCTTTCTCAAGCATTGTCATTTGCTCTGCGGAGACAGAGCCGGGGGCATACCCTGCGTAGCCTCTTCGCGCAATCACCATGAGCTCACCCACGGTAAGGTCAAGATGAGCGCATTCGTACTGTGAACCAGCATCCCCATGTTTCAGCGAGAGGTCAAGGCTATTCTGTGAGGCGAATAACTCTATGTCTTGAACCTCTATCGCCATGCAGGGAGTGGTACGTTTGGATTTGAATCTAAGTGCGGGCAGCCGTGCTTTTTCGTGCTTCCAGACGATGTCGCCTTCGATATTTTTCCGTTCCTCAAGCCCTGATTCTGCTACTTGATGTGCCAAAACATCATCAGGCGGAAGTATCCAGTGATCGATTATATCCTGCAGTCGCACTCCAGCAGTCGATAGAAATCGTTCATTCAATTCACTGATCAGAGGAGCCGACGCCAGAAATTTTGTAAATAGTTCCGTAAAAATTCTGTCTGCATAGGCGCAGCGAGGCCAAGGAGAATTTAAATCAGGACTATTTTCTGTAGGAAGCATGTTTTCCCCCGCTCTTCCGGAAGAGAAAGACTTGATAACACTCAATTTTCGGACTGAAACCATCTCATCTGCAACTATGATATTGTACCGTAAATTTACCCGTGCGGTCTTCCAAATTTATATCTTCACTCACTATCTCTACCATGCAAATGCCACTATCAAGTCGGGAATCCGTGTGCGGAGTTAGGCTCGAAAAGAAAGCACAGTCGTTACCGCGATTCAGTCTGGACGGAGTGAAGAGGACACAGATGTTCGAGAATGGAATCTGATAGTAATTTAGCGGTAATTTTCCGTGACCAGACAGACTTGCGCCCTTTCCACCGGCTGCTAATACACTAATGGCTCTGATGCTGCCTCTGAAGGAGTACATTCAGAAGCAGATATCGAAAGTGGCGCAAATTTTGCATGGAGAACTAAGGCAGATCGAGTCGATGCCTTGTGCTCCTTCTTCCAGAATTACGGATGAAGGTGATATTGCTTCAGTGAGTGAAAATCTAAAGAATCGTTTGAATGAGATATGTTTATAAGAGTCGCGCAAAGCCGCAAAGGCGCAAAGATGGAGTTGTTAGTTTATGCTGTTATCGAACAATATGGATTGAGCGAAAGGTGTTTGGGGAAGATACTTCGGGTTTATGAGTATAGTAAAGATTTTGTTCATAATCATCCGTCCAGTTTATTTGCCATACGGGTGATGCCATCTTTTATAAGTTCTGAACCGAAATTGATGAGGAGACCGAAGTGTTTATTTGAGAGTCGAAGGTAGGTTAGAAGCTGTTTCTTGTAGACGGGAGAAGTTCGTTCTACGGATTTAAGTTCAATAATTACTTTATCTTCGATAATGAGATCTGCTCTAAAGCCTTCGTTAATATTGAGTGATTTGTAGATTATTGGTAAGAGCACTTGACGCTCGACTTTTAACCGCGCAGCTCAAGCCCATACACCATCACTGTTTCGTAGACCGATTCCAGGAGGCCGGGGCCGAGTGTGGTATGCACAATTTAGGCAACATCTACAATCTCAGAAGCGAATTCATTCTCAGTCAATGAAGTATTTCCTTTCGAGAGGTAATTGACTTAGTTTATCGATCTGCAAATGGCTTGGTTAACTGTTGTGGGCTACTTACTATTTGGATTCGAAATGTACTGCGAATTAGCCGGAGAGAACCCCACTTCAAACCTTTGCGTTTTTGCGCGAGAAAATGTATTTGAATTGTTTGAGGTCAGTGAGGTTATGCGATCTCTCAGACCTGAGGTATCACATAAAGAACAGTTCAGTTATCTCGCGAAATTCGTCTTGAATGTCATCTCTGTCTAAATTCTGGAAATCTTTAGCCATACAGCGCACTCCATAAAACTAGCACAGTCGTTACCGAGATTCAGCCTGGGCGGAGCGAAGTGCAGATAGAAGATTGGGCACAGAGTCTGGCGGAGCAGTAATGGGCAAAGCGGCATTCTCTAGAATAGGCCACCAGTTGTAGTCGTTGATATAAGAGAGATCAAAAACCATGCAGCCCTGGCCCTGGCGGAAGGCTGCCTCGATAGCCCGGATAAACACTTCAGGGCGGTCTGTATAGTCTGCACAGTAGATCCCAGGGTAGACAAACGCGCTGTTCGCAACCGCTAATCCAGAAAGCTGTGCAGCATACTCCACCGTCCCTTTTTCGCTCAGCCCCTGTGTGCGTGCATCCTCTTTACTGGCCACCTGATAGTAACAGCCGGTAGATATCCAGTCGAAATAGTCGGCATAACCAGTCTGTGGGTAGTCCGGTGTAAACCAAGGATATCGCAGCCGGGTCTGCTCGCTGCCCCAGTTCACGCCCACCTCGTAGTACTTCGGATACCACGAGCCCACGTAGGTTCCCAAAGTAATGTTCGGTTTGGCAGTGCGAGCGGTGCGGGCAATATCTGCCACCAGATCACGAATCACTGTTGCGCGGAACTCAAGCCAGGGTTTGTAGAGTGCGCCTTCTATTCTTGGTGCACCGGGAGTAGGCGAGAAAGAGAATATATCCTCCGGCCATCGGAAATCAGTCCGAGCGGAGTATCTTGGTTTGGAGCGCAGCCAGGTTCGGAAGGAGTCTCGGGTCAGCTCGCTGAAGTCGTTATTGATATTACTGAATCGGCATCGATCCAGCACGAGTGCGTCTATCTCGTAGTTAGTAACCAGCTCCTTCACAATATCTAGTTCGTACTTGCGCGCTTCGGGATTCAGAGGATTCACAAAGCAAGCTATCTTCTCGCTGGGTGCGGTGGCGATAGGAATTAGTTTTGAACGAAGATCGAAACGCACGAGGGAACCGGGGCGCAGGTGCTCCCCAACCCACACTTGATCTGCGGTGCGAGCAGCAGTGATCAACCGTCCATCCTCGGGAGCAAGCAGCGGATCTTCCCCGAGCAGCGCGCTGTCGATCACCCCTGTCACCCGGTTATTGACATCCACGGAGATATTCAGCTGTTTTCCTAGTGGAATTCCGCTGTCTCCATGCACCAGGCTTCCAGATTTCTCGGCGCTCTCCAGACCGACCAATCCGCTGGTGGGGTCGCCACCGAGGAGTACGCTGTCGTCGGTGAGAATGGTCGGTTTCGTGATATCGTCTGGTTCTCCAATCGCCCGAACTGGGAGTCGCTGGCCATCCTCCGAATTTAGTCCTCTATCGACTGTATAGACTATGCTCTGCCATTCTGGATGATTATAAGCTGGCCCTACACTGTAGTACTTATGGCCTTCACTGAGGGTGTTAATACAGGCGTCGATCTTCAGCCCTTCACGATGGCCTATCTCCACAAATGCAGCCAGAACATCGAAATCGGGCAGTTTTCTTCCTTTCCAGAGTTTCATTCGAGGCGCGATTTTACTGGAAAACAGCACCTCTCCGCTCAGCGGTTTGATATCTACTACGATGGTATTGAAATGTGCAGATTTACAGTGCTGAACGATATCCTCCACCCCAGCACGTGTGGTGGTATAGTCTTCCTGCGTAACCACGCCATTCTTAGTGATTTTGCGAAATACATTTGCGCTTCCATCCACCCACATCAGTCTGCCCTGCAGCCCCAGAGCAGCGCTAACTCCCCGCGTGACTTCCGGGTCTGCCTGAGCGTAGGATAGCGCGGTTGATTGGATAAGTAGCAACACAAGGACAACTACGAAAATTGGTGCTGTTTGAAACTTGAATTCTTTGCCTATCCCCCTGACCCCCTTTCCTGATTCCCTCGTACCTAGGAGGGAAGGGGGAATCTTGATCGTTTTTCCTCCTCCTTTCCTGAGACAAACAGTGTTATAGTTGGGGTATCGAGGGAAGAGGGTAGTGGGCTCAGGCATACAACAGAACGATTCTGTGCTCTTTAACTGCTTTATATGAAGATCTAGTAAAAACATCATCTAAAAGTATTTCTCCAACGGTCAACTATTCTCCAAACTTTTTCTGAACTTGCACAGTATATCATGAACGACACTCTCAATCACATCCTATTCTTTACCCTGGGGCATCAAATGAAAAAGAAGCACTTCTGAGGTGACTTCTAATTCAAATACAAATGTGTTCATTCCCACCAAAAACGAACAGTTTAATCTAGGATATTATACTCAGAATTGACGTGAATGTCAGAATATTCATTCAAAGAATTACGTCCTTATTGACAAGTATAGAATATGATGACAGAATATCAGATATTCTGAATTGCATGAGCACCGATTATGAATGAGTATCGAAGCGAGACGGGCAAGATCGGCAAACGTGGAGTCTTTACAATCCCAGCAAGACTTCGGAAACGTTTCGGAATGGCAGACGGTTCCCTTATTATTGCTGAGGAGCGTGCGGACGGCATTCTGTTAAAGCCCGCTGTTGCCACTCCATTGGAAACATACAGCAACGAACGTACGGCTGAGTTTCTTCTATCCAACGCTGTTGGTACCGCTGATTATGAGGCGGCTCAGCAAGAAGTGATGTCAATGGGGCTTGATCCAGCTCGCATAACTCACAGCAAACCATCCCAATGATGAGGGTGTTCCTGGACGCAAATATACTATTTTCTGGTCACGGGTGATGTAACCCATTTCGGGCATTTGATCGGTCAAGATGTGGAAAGTGTGCAGGTTATGACTGCAAGTATGTTTCTAATGTTGGACATTCCCTAATGAATCTTCGGGAATTTACTGACGATATTGCGCATAGAAAGTCATGTTCTCTATTGTCTACACCCCGAACTTCTTTTGAACTAGCGAGCAGATATCGTGAACTACACTCTCCACCACTTCCTTGTCTGTACCCTGGGCCATCACCCGGATAAGAAGTTCCGTGCCGGAGGAGCGAACCGAGAGCCATTCCGGGCTGCCAAGTCGCTTCTGGCCATCTTGGATAGCTGTAGAAATCTCTGCATCCTTACGCCAGCCGATCTTAGTATGTACAGGAATACTCTTAAGCAGCTGCGGGCAGCTCTGCACAACGCTTGCCAATTCAGAGAGAGGAAGCCCCTGCTCTTTCATCACTAGCAGTACCTGAAGGGCAGTCACCAGCCCATCGCCAGTAGGGGTTAGCCCGGGGAGAAGTATATGCCCGCTCTGCTCACCACCAAGTGAAGCGCCTAGTTTATCCATTGCCTCCGCCACATACCTATCGCCCACATCTGTGCGATGCAGCTTGATATGCATCTTCTCAAGCGCTTTTTCGAGTCCCACATTACTCATGATCGTTGCCACCACGGTATCTCCAGTGAGCTCGCCTCGCCTTTTTAAATGGCCAGCTATGATAGCCATAATGCGGTCACCATCAACGATACCGCCTTTTTCATCCGCAAGGATCACACGATCCGCGTCGCCATCGAACGCAAGACCCGCGTGTGCGCCCACTTCGACAACTTTAGCCGCAAGATTACCAGGGCGCGTAGAACCGCATTCCAAGTTGATATTTACTCCGTTCGGCTCTGCATGTACAACAGTAAGATGAGATCCTGCAGCTGTGAAGATTTTAGGGCCCAGATGATGTGCAGCCCCATTGGCACAGTCCATTACCAGTCTCAGCCCGCCAAGCGGTTCGGAATCCGAGCCTCGTAGAGTCGACATTACACGCTCAACGTATTCATCTAATGGGATGGTTGTCTCCACCACACGCCCGATATCTGCGCCCGTCGGACGAGGCAGGCTTTCAATACTGGCCAGAATATCCGAGATTTCAGATTCCACTTCGTCAGGAAGTTTTTTGCCGTTCGGGCCAAAAAATTTGATGCCATTGTCGGGGAAGGGATTATGTGAGGCGGAAATTACCACTCCCGCGGAAGCTCCGCGGGATAGTACAATCTGAGCGATGGCGGGGGTTGGCGCGACGCCCACATTCACAACATCCACACCCATGGATGCAAGTCCTGCTGCGATAGCTGCCTCCAGCATGTCGCCGGAAATACGAGTATCTCTGCCAATAATTACGATAGGGCGTTTCCCGAAAATTCCCAGATCTCCAGACGCCTGTCGTCTCAAGCCGTGCGAAAGGGTTTTACGAGAAGTATTGTAGGAGATTGCATCGTGGTTTCGCACCCAGTGGCCGGCGGCCATCCCGATACGAAGTGCCAGAATAGCAGTCAGGCTTTCATTCGCAATACCCCGGACGCCATCCGTGCCGAAAAGTTTTTCCTTGACCATCAGTCCTGCTTGACCTTAACAAGGGAGGGACGCAGGACTTTTTCGTGCAGGATATACCCACGCTGAACCTCTTCGGCCACAGTATTGGGGGGAAGGTCGTCGTCTTCAGCGTGCCCAATGGCTTCGTGATAGTTAGGATCGAATTCCTTACCCAGCGCTTCGATATGAGAAACACCGGCGCTCTGCAGAAAAGTGTGGAGCTGTTTGAGAGTGCCGTTTATCCCACTTACCAGAGCATCTAGGTTACTCGTCTGTTCGGCAGCTTTAAGCGCTCTTTCGAGGTTATCAACTATCGGAAGAAACGATTTGATGAGATCGGTATTCGCAGTTTTGAGGATGGTTTTGTACTCCTCATCTCTTCGGCGACGGTATGTCTGATAGTCCGCCTGAAGGTAGATCAGTTTTTTCTCCTGATCGTCCGCCTTGTGATTCGCCTTCACCAGCTCCTGCTTTAGCTCGGCTATATTTGCTTCGGCAGCGCTGAGGGTTTCTGCCAGAGATTGATCGCTAAACAGAAGGGGTTGTTCCAGATCCTCGTCCTGGTGCACTGGAGCGCCTTCACTAATTTCGTCCAGTATTTCCATCTTACTTGACTTGGGATGCATCATATTTTTAAATCTCCTTCAATAATAGTAAGCAAATAAGGCGACCTATGTAGACTTCCGCACTCATGGGCAGAGATGTCTTCAAATATTGGCCGCCGCTGTGGATTCTTTTGATTTCACAATATCAAACAATGCTTTCAGTGAAATATCACGAGTAGCAATCTTTACGAAAGATACATGCTCGTCAGCATGGATGAGAGGTTATGCGCCATCAAAGCAACCGCCGCCGCTGATCTATCGTAGTTCATACGTGTGGGGCCGACCACACCGATACATCCTGCCGGTCGGGACCCTATAAGATACGATGTGGAGATAATACTGCACTCCTGCATCGCGGCATACTCATTTTCCGCCCCTATGATGATAGTAATACTGCAGCCACTAAGTGTGCGTGTAAGCATATTGTAGAGTTCACGCCGCTGCTCTAAAGCCGATAGCAGACTATCGAGCCGCTGCATATCCTGGAATTCGGGCTGACGCAAAAACTGTGTCGCGCCTTCGAGAAAAACCCTCTTTTCGGTCAGAGCCTGCGCCATTTTAAATATCACCGAAAATAACTTATTCAGAATAGCAGCATATTCACCCACTTCACTCGGGAAGCTGCATGGCTGTTTCATCCGTCCAATCTCTTCCAGCTCATGCGCGGAGACAATGGAGTTGATATAGTTATTTAACTGTGTTAAAGCTGTATCCGATGGGACTGTTTTTGTATCTACAAGCCGATGTTCTACATGCCCTGTGGAGAGCAGCACCACCAATAGAATGTGTCTGGGACTGGCAATGCTTACTATGACGCTGCGGAGGCTCGAACTTTCGGTGGAAGGATCTGTCGCTAGAGAGGGATATAGTGTAATTCCAGAGAGTATTTTGCAGGTCTGCAGTATGAGATTTTCGATTTCCGTTTGGACTTTGCTCTGCCTATTGTGTACCTGCTTGACTTCTTCAGAAGTTAACGCCGCAGGAGCATCCATCACTTCATCCACATAGTAACGATAACCCCGATCGGTTGGTATCCTTCCGGCGGACGTATGCGGCTGAACAAGATAACCCATCTCCGACATCTCGGCCATCTCATTCCGAACTGTCGCAGATTTGCATCCAAGATTGTAGAATTCAATCAGACGGTCGGAGCCTACTGGCTTCGTTGTCATAACATAATCGTTCACAATTGCTTGTAAAATACGTTCTTTGCGGATATCCATCGGGTGTTTCTGACGATGCTTTGAATGCACTCTTGATTTTGTGATGATGGTAGATTTGCGCCTATCTCCAGGCACAGGCTTCGATTGAATATATACTGCCAACAATATCTATTATAATCCTGAAGACGGGGCTTGTCAAGTATGAGAACTCGGAGGTGATCTCAATATAATCCAACCTAACAAAGCGGGTGACTTCATTTTTTGGTGATAGGAAACTAGATGACGACAGTACACAGCCAACTTTTTGATTCTTCAGCACTGTAATGATTTAAAGTTGTACCGTCAATAATACGGAGTAGACCTGCACACAAATACGTGTTCAGGCGTAGAACATCGTCGTTCTCTTCGAGCGATGTTACTCGGAATAAATGAGATAAAATGTCCAAACTATTCATTCCTGTCGTGGCCCTGATGAATCGGCTGCGTTTTCCCCTCAAGTTTGCATTAATTGGATTCGTGTTCCTGATACCCCTAGCCGTCGTAAGCTATTTCTTTCAGAAAGAGATCAATCAAGGAATCGAGTTTGCAACTCTCGAATGTCAGGGAGTCGCTTATGAACGCCCGACTATGAAACTGTTGAATGATACGCTGAAGCATAAGGAGTTGGTAAACATACACCTCCTCACAAAAAATACTAATATCGAAGCGATTACAGCGATGCAGAACACCATTGAGGAAGACATCCAGGTAGTGAATACCGTAGATGGTCTGTATAAAGATTCTTTGAAGGTGAGTAAGGATTGGAAGAAACTGAAAGATGAGTGGCATGTCCTCAAAGAACATACCTTAAGTTTTAACGTACAGCAGAACTTCGATGAGCATGGGACCTTCATAAACAACCTGAACAGTTTAATTACGACTATAGGCAATGCATCCAATCTGATTCTCGACCCAGACGTGGACAGTTACTATCTTATGGATACCGTGTTGACCCAAATTCCACAAGTTGCGATGAATATCGGAAACACACGTGGACTTGCGTTGGGGGTACTTCAGCGTAAGGTATTGACACCAGATGAGAAAACTCAAATGGTTGTATTTAACAGCCAGATCAACACCCCACTAGGTACTGTACAGAGTGATTTACAGCAGGTTATCCAATACAACAGCAAACTTAAATCGCAGATAGATGATCCCGTGCAGAAGTTCCAAACAGCAGCAACATCATTCATAAACCTGGTGAGTACAAAGATTATTTCTGAGAAATCCATTCAGCTTCCATCGAATGAGCTTCTCGATTCTAGCGATGCAGCGTATGCATCCATCATGGAGTATCACCAGGCTGGAATGAATTCGTTGGAGAGTCTATTAAATATTCGACGCAATACTTACGTTCACCGCAGGAATGCGATGGATCTTCTGATCGCCTTTTGTTTGATTTTAGTCGTATATCTCTTTATTGGTTTCTACCGATCGATAATTGGAAGTGTAGCACTTCTTTCAGAGGCAGTCAAACGTATCGGGCAGGGCGATTGCAGCCAGGAAGTTCATCTGGGTACTCGAGACGAGATCGGCAGCATGGAGACTGAATTGCAAATAGTGATGCAGAGTATGCGGGAGATGGCTTCTGCAACCGAGAGCATCGCAGCTGGTGATCTAACATCACGGATTTTAGTTCGCGGGGAGAAAGACACACTGGGTAATGCGTTTGCCCAGATGACGGAGAATCTGTATGAGCTCGTCGGTGAGGTTGTTAAGAGCGCTGAGAATGTCAGAAGTATAAGCACCGCACTCTCTTCAGCAGCCACCCAAACCGGTCAGGCTGCAGTTGAGATTGCTTTCTCTATACAAGAAGTTGCACAGGCGGCCAGCCAATCTGCTGTGACAAGTCAGGAAGTTGCTGCAGCGAACGAGCAGCAGGCGCAAGCGGCTACGAAAGCCGCGGGAGCAATGGAAAGTCTTCAGGAAGCAGTAGCAAGAGTCCAGGATGGTGGAAAGCAGCAGCATCACGCTGCACAGCAAGCAGATTCAGGAATGCAGCAGGCGGCACATGCCGTTGAAGGTGTGGCCAAATCTGCACAGCAGATGGCGACTACCGCACAGCAGGCTGCCGACATTGCTCACACGGGCGGTAAAGCAGTGGAGAAGACCATCGACAGCATGACCCGCATCAAAGATCAAGTAGAAGCTGCATCTGAGCGAGTTGTCGAGTTAGGACAGAAAGGGCAGGAGATCGGGGCGATTATTGAGACGATCAACCAGATTGCAGAACAGACGAATCTATTGGCTCTCAACGCGGCAATTGAAGCCGCACGGGCAGGTGAACATGGTAAGGGTTTCGCTGTGGTTGCAGATGAAGTGCGAAAACTTGCAGAGCGAGCCACTTCAGCGACAAAAGAGATTGGAACATTGATCGGGAGTGTGCGATTAGGTGTGGAGACATCCGTACAGGCGATGCAGGAGAGTCGGAGAGAGGTTCTGGAAGGCGCGGCGTGCAGTGAGGAAGCCGGCAACGCCCTGGCTCAGATTCTCGAAGCAGCGGAAAAAGTTGCTTCAGAGGTACAGGGAGTGACAGCTACTTCACAGGAGATGGCGGCATCAGTACAGACCGTACGAGCTGCTGTATCCACAGTGTTGGATGTGGCCGAAGAGAACGAATGCTCTGTCAAGCAGATGGCTGTTCAGGCGGAACTCGTGTCTAATTCCATCACGACAGTAGCGTCCAACAGTCAACAGACGGCAGCCGGAGCGGAGGAGATGGGCGCATCTGCTGAGGAAGTAGCAGCAAATACTCAGACTGTATCTGCAGCTATAAAAGTACAGACAGCCAGTGTTGAGGAAGTAAGCGCCTCTGTCATCGAATTGAAAGAAATGGCCATCAGATTACAATCACTTGTCAGTCAGTTCAAGTTGGATAATGACCAAACGACTACCGAACTCCCCCGACAGACCAAAGGAGCTTTTCGTAAGGCAGCATAAATATCCGATCCATTTCTCAACCCCTGTTGAGGTCGTTTGCACCATAGAAGTAAGATGCATGTTTTCAAGATACCAGCCGGTCAGCATTCCGAGAAGTAACACATGCATCGCACAATTCATTGATTGACTTTACATTGATAATTTCCGAGTGTTTTTAAACGGAAGACCTAAGAACGAATCTTCACCAAGTTTCCGCTTATACAGGTTTTTAATCTCGGTCTTACCGAATTCTGTGATTTGGGATAAATTATCCCAGCCGATCACTGAACTAATTTTTGAGTACGGTGGGCTGACGGAAGGATCGTTCTGCCATATCGCTGGCATCTGTCGAGACAGGGGAATCCCGCCACAGCCAGCGCATCATGTCTGGTAATATTGCTCCGGCGAATTTCTGGCCGTGCAGATTCATGCCCCAGGAATAGTTGACATCATATCCCTTTTTCGTGAGCGCTTTCATAAGCCGGACATTCTGCAGAAACCAGTCCCACCTCTCATCGTAGACACCATTTCGAAATCCACGATTATCGTTGCGCCCATCACAAAGATAGATGCGTATCGGCTTCTTCCTAGTCGATAGCACGCGTTGAGTATAGACATCCCCGCCGTGAATATTCACGAAACTCCCCACATTGCTCAGCACTTTTCTAAACTCATTCGGGCGTTCCCAAGCGACCATAAAGGCAGCAATAGCTCCCGAGCTAGAGCCACCGATACCGCGCATCTCAGGGTCTTTCGAGATATTGTAATCCTTGTTCAGAGCCGGCATAAGCTCTTCGGTAATTACTCGGGCGTATTTATCGTCGGGCGTGTTGTATTCGACACCACGGTTGGTGAAGCCGTCCCCCCATCCAATTTTCGGTGATGGTTCGGGCTGCTCTGGAGTACGCCCGGGATTGATGAATACCCCGATCATCACAGGAATCTCTCGCCTGTAGATCAGATTATCCATTACATTCTGAGCTCGCATATCTGCATTTTCATCTTTGAAAGCTTGACCATCCTGAAATATCATGAGCGCTGCCGTAACTTTTGGATCGTACTGTGCTGGCACATAGATCCAGTAAGTATGCTGAGTGCCAGGATATACCATGCTGGGAATTACATATGGCCCTCGTATCTCACCTTTCGGAACTCCTTCGTGCTGCAGAGAATCTGGCCCTGTGCGATATTGGGAATCCGGGCTTGGCCCAGGCGGCATTGGTGGTGGGATTCTGGATTGTACCGGCTTGGTCACGGTTCCCGTTTGTATAGCTGTCGACTGCGAATGCACAGGCTGTGACAAAGATATAGCCACAGCTCCTAAGAACACAGCTCTAAATGTATAGCCATAGATTTTTTTCATTATCAACCTCCTTCAACTTGAGAATTTTTTGCTCACAAGGTGATTAGTAGCTTCATTACATGATAGTCATGTTTTCAATTTACTCGCTTCCGATTCAAAACACCAATTTCTCGAGGAGTTTACGCTTCTACTATATTATAAAACGGATTTTTTTTACAACCTGTTCAGCATATATTAATATACTCCTAGCTAACTTTACAATGACACACATGCTTCCGGAATCTCCATCTCTGGTACAATGATCACTTGGCTTCTGTGAAGCTGGTAGGTTGGGGAACGCGGTCAGACACCCATCGGGTACAATGCAGTCTTGCAGGAAGTCTCGCATCGTCAATTTACGTTAGGATTATAAGTTTGATTTAGAAACAGAGAAAAAACGACTATCTGCAGCCTAAATTAAATCATCACGATTGCTTTACACACTCCTAATTATTTGAAGGTTCCAAGATGCCAGAATCGTACGCTAGATTATACAAACCTGTTTTGCAACAGGTTGTTGCAAAAGCAAATCGCAGCCTGTTGGTTTATTTCCAAGGTATACAAGCGCTTCGAGATAACCTCGACAACGACCCAGAATCTAAAACGCGTAATCTGGTGGTGACAGTCGATGGAGCATATACCAACCGAGAAGTGTATAAATCGACCCCTAAGCATACGGTCATCATTGGAAGAATACGCAAGGATGCCCAGTTCTTTGGAAAGTCAGAGAAGCGGGAACAGGGAAGAGGGCGGAAGCGCCTATACGGTGAGAAGCTGCCGACACCGGAAGCAGTAAGGCAAGATGAAGAGATACCATGGCAGCAGATAGTCGCATATGCAGCGGGCAGTCAGTCCATGTTCGGTGTTAAGATTGTTAAAGGTGTGCGATGGAAACCGGCAGGAGGATGCAATCTAGCTAATGGTCATTCATCCTGTAGGCTACAGACCAACAAAGGGGAGCAGAATGCTGTACCGTGAGCCAGGATATCTGATATATACAGAAGCTGAATTACCAGTAGATCAGCTTCTCCAGGCGTATCTATGGAGATGGGAGATCGAAGTGAATTTCAGGGAAGAGAAAACTGTGATGGGATTGGGGCAGGCACAGGTTAGAAAGAAGAATTCTGTCGAAAACACGAGTGCCTTCATCGTAGCTTGTTAAGCTATAATGCATGTAGCAGCATCAAAGATAGGGCTTAATAAGTACAGGACTGCCTCTGCCAAGGTGGAGAGAGCGGAAACCACCAACGAGATGCAGCACGAACCAATTGATAAGCAGAATTAGAGCAGAAATGTGGGGGCGGGCATTAAATCTGAATAAAAGTGGCTTTGAGTCTACAATATCCATATTGCAAAGCCCTCAAAATTCAATCGGCACATTTGCGTCAGCCGTATTATACGCTTTTCAATAGCCAAACATGAGTTTGTCGTAATATTACTACGGCTCTCCACTCATTTCTCAAGGAAAACGCTATGCTCAACAGTACTCTTTTCAGAATCGCTTTTCTTTTCGCACTTGGCAATCTGTCCCTCACTCGTGGGATGGCACAGGTCACCTACGGAAACATGCCGACTACCTCAATTTTTACAACTATCATTTATACATCCAACACTATTGGCGAACATAACCGCTATCTTCTGCTGGCGAACAGTCCGCAGACCACTACGGCATCGGGATTGAAAGCAGGGGGTATCCTCTGCGCCGACTCCTACAAATATGCCAACCCTGACAAGAACAGTTTGGTGGTCAAAGGAAAGCTGGCTGTCGGCTACCCCATCCTGCTCCTTAAACCTTCGCCGTCAATGGATCGACCTATTCCAGTGCTGGCTACATTAGCTCAGATGCCCGCTGGAAAACGAATGTCACCACTTTCGATAATGCACTGGATACAATACTGAACCTACGAGGAGTCTCATTCGATTGGAAGCCGACTGAGGGCATGAACTTCCTCGGTGGAAAGCAGATCGGCTTTATCCCGCAAGAGATGGAGAAGGTTTTGCCGGAGCTGGTCAGCACGGACAGTTAGGGCTACAAATCCGTCGCATACGCCAACGTCATTCCTATCCTCGTCGAAGCAGTCAAAACGCTTAAGAATGATAATAATGCCCAGGCAAAGTGTCTTGCCGATATTGAATCCAAGAATGTGGAACTCGAAGCCCGTCTCGCACGCCTCGAATCTGCTTTCAAAGTATAGAAATAGACACAAGACGGAACAAAACTTGCAGTTAGTCGTATCAATACCTAGTCCTCCACCAGTAACAAAGATATTGAAATAACAAGATTATCTGCACTCTCACAGCTTTAGGTAAAGTCGTTTGATCTCTATGTCAAAGGGAAGGAGGTTACTCGATACCCTGAATGTGCTCCTGCGGTTTCATGAATTCGCTCCAGCTTGGCGGGTAGCTCCCGCCTTGTTGCTCTCCTGCCTTCTGGGGTGCTATCGTCTTAGCAGTTCTACATTTCGACGGCTGCTGTTCCTATGACACAACTGGTACACGGCCCAGTTTGACTGTTTTGCTCATCTCCCATCAGGTTAAAATTAGTCTAACAATTCATCATTAACTTTCTGAAATATCTTGCACCAGAAGGTCGAGTCCGTGTATCGCGCGGCGAGCACTTCAATGTCTACCTGGGACTAACAGCAGGAACTCAATCTCGCCAAACATGTTCACATGCGGTCAGTTGGAGATCGCGGTCAGACACCTATCTGTCACAATTTAGCCGCAAGATGTATCTGCTGATTGGAGTTGAGGAACATGGTCGGACACCTAATTTGGTTCAATCAAATGATCGATACTATTGAGGAGATGTCGCTGGGGAACGCGGTCAGACACCTATCTGGTAAAATGAGTAAGAGTCGACAGCACTAACATCTGCCTAAAGTTCGACAGTTTAGCCTTGTTTTATGCCACTATCAAGATCATCGTCAGATGTTAGAATAGTTACCAGAATTATAATTTGTCGCCCGGAGAGAAACAAAATATGAATTCGAACTACACGGCAGTAATAAAACGAGATGCTAATTGGTGGATTGGCTGGATTGAAGAAGTGCCGGGCGTAAATTGCCAGGAATCTAGGCGTGAAAAATTGTTACCGTCTCTCAGAGAAACATTAACCGAGGCACTTGACTTAAATCGTGCAGATGCACTGGAAGCCGTCGGCAATGAATTTGAAGAATTAACGATTGCCGTATGAAACGGTGGGATTTACTGATACATCTCACAACACAAGGCTGCGCATTATTCTGGGAAGACGGCAGTCACTCTTGGTGGTGCCATTTGGACACAAACAGACGAAGTGCTGTTCCAAGGCATAATGAAATCAATAATCAATTGGCGATAAAAATTTGCCGCGATCTAGGTATACCTTCTCCCAAAAAATTCTAATTTTATATCCGGCCATGACCTGAGTAATAACCACGCTTCCCGATAAGGTTAAACGATAGACGGCAGAACCTACTGCTCTTCGGAAGTTCACTCACGAGGCTGATGGTATGCACCATGTGCCAATGACTGCAGAGGCAAATAAGAATACTGCGTTGAAGCGATAATTGGAAAATAACTATCAATAGAGTATAATGCTATTGAGAAGAGCATAAGCTCACACACTTTATAACCCGTTTGATAACATTATCAAGACTTAAAATAATGTAGGAGACAACCGCATGAGTTTCGACGAACTCCCGCCGAACTCGAAGCGCCGCACTCGAACGCGAGCAGCTTCAGAGAACGAGGCGGAAGCGTCCTCGCCGGATGCGCCGTCCGCCGCTCCGAAACGCCGTCCTCGTATCAAGGCCGCTGAGACAGCAGCAGATATTTCTCCTGCTCAATCAACTGATGACACGACACCTCGGCCTGTTCGAAGCAGGCGAAAAAAAGTCGTTGAACATGCCGAGACATCTCCCAGTCATGTCACGCCTGAAATACAGCCTTCACTAACTGACATGTCTGAAGCTGTGAATCAGGCTCCCCTGGCTGAAAAACGGAGGCGTGCGCCTGTTAAAACGAAATCCTCAGAAATAAACACTGAGGCAAGTCAACCCACCCTTGACACTACTGAATCTGTAGTACCCTCACCGCTTAGTCGTCGCAATATCCGAAACAAAACAAAAGTTGATTCTCTGCCGCCAGCGCCTGCGGAATCGGCTTCGGAAACATCCGACCACGCACCCATTAAACCAAAACCTACGGTGCGTCGACGCGGGGTAAAACCGTCTGTGGAAGAGATAACACTGGCTTCACCAGAGTTATCGGAAGCCTCAGGATCGGAAGTTTCACCAGAATTATCACCTCCGGAACGCACCAACAGGCGGCGACGCCCTGCAAGGAAACGACGCCCAGGCGATACAACATCGGAAGAAATCCCTACGCCAACAGATACACCAATCTCGACAGAAGAGTCAGCAGAATCCGACACAGAAACGCCGTCCTCTCCAGCACGTTCACGCAGACGAAGGGGCGGCCGTGGCAAACGAAGCGAGCTTGTAGCAGTTCCCTCAGAGGCAGAAGTCGAAATTCCGGTCGAACCTACTGAGTTTCAGGCTGCAAAAATTGAGGAAGAACATGAAGCCAAGGTAGACCGAACCATCGGTGCGCATCTTGTGATGCGGCACGGCTGCCCGGAAATCCACATTAACGGCGCTATCTATCCGCCTGTCATATTTTTCGGGAATCTAGATGCCGAACAGAATCGCGGCAAAGTTGTATCTGAGATACGCCGTGCCGCAAGCGCTGGGATACATCTGCATTCTACAATCATAGAACTAGTCTGTCCACTATCAGAATCTTCAGGACATTTCGATGAAATCGTTCTGCGACTGAAAACGGTTCTGGAAGCTGATCCTGAAGGATTTATAATTCCACGCATAATTTTTGTGCCGGCAAAAGGCTGGAAACGCGAAAATCCCGCTGAAGTGGCTGCATACGCGGATGGCACATCTGGTGATCCCTCAATTACTAGCGAGAAATTCTGGCAGGAGAGTGTCCTCTCACTTACAGCGCTCATTGATCATATTCAAAGCAGTGAATGGGGTAGCCGTGTATTCGGGTATCACCTGGAGAAAGGAGAGTGGTTCCAGCCTTCTTCCCAGGGATACGATCGAAGTCCTGCGAATAGAGACGCATTTCGGGGTTGGCTGAAAGACAAGTACAAGCATAATTTAGTGACATTGCGTGCAGCCTGGTATGATGGCGATATTCAGTTTCATACTGCAGAAATTCCTGCTCAAATTTTGAAGCCGAATCCCAGCAGAGCCTTTTTCGAAACACGCAGAGATCGGCGCTATATCGATTTTCATGAGTTTACGGCAGAAAGTACGGCCCGAAGAATCATAACGCTTGCTCGCGCTGTGAAAAAAGCCTCTCATAACCAGGCGATAACATCTGTGTGTTATGGCTACACCTTTGATTTTGGCCATCCCTACAACGGGCATCTTGCATTGGGAATGCTGTTAGCCACTTACGTTATCAATCTTATCTGCGGTCCGCCATCATACAGAGACAGAAAGCTTGGAGGATCGGCAGATTTTCCATCCCCTGTCGATTCCATGCCTCTCCATGGCAAACTATGGTTATCTGAAGACGATACGAAAACATTTCTATCGCCTGCGGAACAAGACCCAGAAGATTTTAATCCGCGATTTTCAGATAGGATATCTACGGAATATGCGCATGACCGCGCCATAGGTAACGCATATGCCCACGCGGCAGGAACTAGCTGGATGGATCTATGGGGAGATGGCTGGCTAGACGATGACTTGATATGGGATCGCATCAGAAAGTTCAAGGATCGATTTTCATCGTTCACTGCACATCGCGAAAGAGCCCGAGTGCCTGAAGTGGTGGCTCTAATAGATGAAAAGAGCCTGCTGCATATTCAGCACGGAGAGACATTCTTTCGGAATCTGACCAATGGACTGCGTGAAACGCTTCACCGTGCAGGTGTATCGTACGGAACCTATCTTCAGAACGATATTCTGGCAAAGGATTTCCCAACCGAAGCGAAACTCTATCTGTTTCTCACACCTTTCCGATTGACCTCCGAACAGAGGTCGGCCATCAAAGAAAAACTGCAGACATCTGGGAAAACTCTAGCATGGCTCTACGCACCTGGTGCCTGTGAAGAGAGGCCGTCTATTGGCGGGTTGATGGAGGAGTCTTCTGCAGGAGTGACAGGGTTTACACTGCGACAGCAGGCGTGGAACTCCGAGATGGGCTCTAGGATTATTGACTCAAGGCACGCTCTTACGGATCGCCTGAACAGCAGAGAATTGGGAACACGTGAGCGCCTCAATCCATCTTTTTATGTGGATGATGAGGCTGCAGTAAATCTGGCTGAATACCAATCTTCCTGTCTGACCTCTCTCGCTGTGAAAGAGTTGGATGGATGGAAATCAGTCTTTGTCGGCGATCCTGTGCTGCCGCTGGAACTTCTGCGTGGTATCTGCAGATATGCTGGGGTTCATCTCTGGACTCCTCAAGGTGATGATGTAGCCTCGATTGGTAATGGTTTTGTTACCATACATGCCAACAGCGATGGCGGTCGAACTCTCCATCTTCCAGACTATACGGCACTATATGACATGTGCACAGAAAGATTAATTTCGGACAATATTCGAGAGTATAGATACTCTATGAAAGCCGGCGCAACGCAGTCATTCTTTGTGGGGCAGATTGAAAAAATGCAGCGTATAGGTCTTCCGAATCTGCCTCCTGTTAGTTTTAATCGGCGAAGAGGTGCACAGCCGGAGCTTACTCGCTCGATACCTCCTGTCCATGACAGCAACAGGTTAGACGAAGTCTATCCAGATCCGTTCAGTGAGGATATAGCCACCCTTGAAGCGGTACTCTCTGTGGACTTAAGCTCCGTGAATGAACTTGAGTTCTACCAGCTGGAAGATGATGAAGCATTTCTGGCAACCATCAATACCGGTACTCTTCCGCCAGCATCTGCAGAAGAGACTTTAGCCGCTGGGGAAGCGCTCTCAAGCGGCAGAAGACGTCGAAGGAGAGGTGGCAGAGGGAGAGGCAGAAATCGCGTTCCTGGAGAGTCAGCGGAAGGAGCCGAAGCCGACAATACTCAATCAGCTGAAAATGAGAGTGAAATCTTTCCTAAGGACTTGTGAAAGTAGCCTGTAAACATCTCCCTTTAATGCCGGGAGTTTTCAACTCCCGGAAATTGACGAATATAGGATTACTTTCACAATCGACTTTGTCGAGATGCATTATGCCGCAAAATCTCACTTCTAAACAGATGATTGCATTCAAAATAGGCGCTCGCGCCCGCAAGTTTGCATTTGAAGGATTCGCTATAGAAGGTTACGAGTATCTCTATACCGCACTGGAAGAGTCGAAAACTGACGATCAGGAACTTCATCATTTATTGGGATTGGAGCTTAATAAATTGGAAAAATGCATTTCCGATCTCGATGAACAAGAAACCAGAGAGTTGAAACACGTTGATTGAAGGTTTCTATGCGATAGACTACCAGGTGCACTCCTTTCGTTCTCATGATGGTAAAGCTTCCATTGAAGATCAGTGTGCCCGTGCTGTTGATATTGGGCTGGATGAACTGGGGTTTTCTGAACATAAAGATTTTGATCCCGATGACCCAGAAGTGGACTATTTCGATTATGATGCCTATATGGTCGAGATAGAAGCTGCAAGAGCAAAATGGGGTGATCGTCTGAAAATTCGAGCCGGAGTTGAGATCGATTATCAGAAATGGTTTGAAGATAAAATCGGCAGCTACATCGAAAGCCACGCGTTCGATTTTGTAATCGGCAGCGTACACTATGTCGATCGTAAAATGCTGATGACTCCTGAGTACAATGCAGATAGAACCGCCCATCAAGCATACCACGACTATTTCAAGGCAGTGCAGGATTCGATTTCAAGCGGACTGTTTGATATTCTGGGGCATCTCGAATACGCGAATCGACGTGGTATAGCTGCGTGGAGAGCCTATAATCCTGAGAACTACCGTCCGGAGCTAGAGTCTCTATTCCAGACCTTGATTTCCTCCAAAACACCTCTGGAAATCAATACAGCTGGCCTGCATCAAGGGCTGGGAATTACCTACCCAACTTCAGAAACAGTATCTATGTATGCTGCTTTAGGTGGGCATTACTTATCCCTGGCCTCGGATGCACATCACCCCGATCAGCTCGCTCATCGGTACGCTCAAGCTGCTCAAACAGCTCTCTCACTCGGCCTCACTCATCTCTGCACGTGGGAAAATAGAGTTCGTCTAGAAGTTCCCCTGGTCGCTGGATAATGGGGCTCTAAAAGAATTTAAATTAACGATTTCCGGGAGTTGGAAACTCCCAGCAACAAATAGCAGGCGTCCTTCAGACGCGACTCCCGCCCGCAGGGCGGTTGGCCGAAGGACTTCCAGACGGGTACTTCAGTGCCCGGCAATATGCTGGATATTTATCTTTTTATTTACACAGCTCCCTTGACCTCGACTTATACAAGTCTCGGTTATCTCCCACACAAGACCGTTCCATTAATAATAGAATGTTTTATAGATCGACCATAGCTGGAAGTGTAGGCTGTAAGCAGCATATTGACATCACGTGGGGATGGCTGCTGTAGTGTGTAGATATTCGAAAGCACAGACATGATATCTGTGGATGTATTACTGTGGCCGGCAATCCCCAGCGCATGCCCGAACTCATGCATAGCTATTGGCATCACATTACTTAGCTGGCTAAGATAAGTCAGATTCAGAACGATATCTGTGTGCTGCAGATTTCCGTTTCCATCGGCAGAATAGGTTGTACTACCTCCCCGGTTGTTCGTACCCTGAGCAACAAAGGAAACCGTTATATCAGCGGATGCAGCATCTGCCACCAGCTGATAGGTGATAAACTGATTCGTCACTTTTACCCACTGATCAAATCCGGCAACAGCCTCATTTTCTCGATCTGAAGAGAGTCCCACATTACTTACAAATGCTACTTTAACGGGGAAAACGGCCCAGTGAAAAAGTTGATTTAGTTTTCCCGTCTGAGGGTCGGTTTCGTGTACGTAGTTAGGTAAGAAGCCATCTGCACTCACCAAACGAGGTTTGTAAACCGCTGTAATGTCTTCATGCGGATCAGATATGGTAATCTCAAGATGAGGCGTTGTGGCCAACTGAGTGCCATTACTAGTCCACTTCGAAAACTGCCTGTCACCAAATATATCCGGAGCATCCATGGTAATTAACGTATTGATGGGCCATGCCTGGCTGATCGGAGTGCTGCTATTCTGCGGTACGGTATTTGGAAGTGTAATTATAAGTGGTATCGACCGGGTCAATCCTGATGCGCCTATCGAGACTCCCTTATCTGGTGAGGGAGTTACCACAGGCGGTGGCCCGGATGTCGAAGGACCGGAAGAAGCGCCTCCCCCACCACAACCCGTCAAAGAGTTTGATATTACCAGTATACCGATAGCCAGCAGCCAGATTACTATGGAATGTTTTATTGTTTTCATTGCTTCGCCACCAATTGCAAATTTCCAGCCCAGACTCCGGGCAGGATGGCAGAAGAATTATCGGCGATAAAACCTGTTATTTTTACTGGTGGAGTAGTATACAGAGATAGTGCAAGTAAATGAATATTGGCGTAACTTCACAACTTTGTAGTACGTATTCATGGAATACGACTTGTATATAAGGAGCTAATTTATGAGAAATTCTGGATGGGTACTTCCTGGAGTTGCTTTGGGGTTGAGTGGATTGGCGGGCTGTGCTCAGAAAATTCCTGCTATGAGTCCCTCGGAAAAGCCGCAAATATCTCAGAAGCTGCCAAAAGATGCACTCCGTCAACAGAATGTATCCGAAGCTACTCTCAAAACTTCAGATGGATGGAGCATACTTGGGAAACTGTATCTTCCAAGCGGGTTTAGCAAAGGCGGAGTAGTTCTATTGCATCAGCGTGGTGGAACCGGAGAAGATTGGAAACCGTTGTGCGAATCACTTCAGGGCGCAGGATATACTGCACTCGCGATTGACCAGCGAGGAGCCGGAAGATCGACTGCGGGACCTGGACCGACTGGTGAAAATGCTCCGTGGGATACAATGGGGGATATTTCAGCTGCTATAGAAAAGATGAAGAGTTATGGCCTTATAACACTCATTGGGGCATCCTATGGTGCGAATAATGCACTGCTGTATGCTTCGGCGCACCCAGAACAGGTAAGCAAAGTAGTGCTGTTGTCACCAGGTGAGAACTATCATGGGCTGGAAGCGCTGCCCGCAGCGAAGACATACTCGGGGAGTATGCTCATTCTGACGGATCATGGGGATACCATCGCAGCAGATGGACCTGCCAAAATTAACGACGCTGCTAAGCAGGCAAAGCATAACTATATCGAGTATGATGGCGATGGCCATGGCACCGAACTGCTCCGCGGAAAATCAGTTCAGGATATTCTGGACTTTCTTAATAAAAACTAGTAGTATCTATGGTGCCAGCGAAAAAGCAATTTCCGACGAACCTGTCAGGGGTATCGTAAGGTCTCTTGATGCGATTTTAGAGGAACCGGACTTACTCTGCTCAACTCTGTAGTTTTTTCCAGCCGCGAGAAATAGATCTATGGATTTTCCCGGTGATATCTCCGCTACCAACTGGCCTTTCAGCCTCAGCATGATAGAATCGGTACTGCCATCCGATCTTCCTTGCACATTTAGGGTTATTTTGCGTCGGTTGGTATAGAAAGCGCTGACATTCCAGGCAGGCACGATCTGGCTAGTCTCATTCCACACCATCGGGAAGTAGGTACCCGCGGGGCCGTATGATGCAGCATAGATACTATGGGAAGGTTCACTCTCCACGGCTTCTGCTGCATTGCCAGTGAACCATGTCTGATCCAGAGGGCCAGGCTCAGCCGCACCAACAAATCGCCACTGGTTCGTCCAGATTTCTACCCAGGTGTGATTTCCACCGGATTTAGTCCAGTCCGGTATGCCAGCCACTCTGGCAGGGATACAGCAGGCTCTGCAGGCGTCTGTGAGCATGATCGAAAGACCAGTGCAGGAGGCGTATCCGGCTTTCGCCGACTCGGAAGGATTCTGATCCGGTTTTGGCCGCTTGGTAGGATGATACTGCACATGAAGCTGTTTGAAGACTTCACTGTTTAGGACTCCTACCGCTTCTTCGATAGATTTACAGTTTTTCACGGCGGGCAGGAATCTATTAACAAAATCGGGACGCCATTCTTCACGTTTCTCATTGAGGTTGACATAGGGCAGAACATCGTTTAAGAACAGTTCTTCGGGAATACTTTTCCCCCACGCCACTTCGTTTCGGGCTTTGTAAGCGAGATTGATATCTCTCAGAATCATATCGCATTTTAGTACCTTCAGATCATCGATTGGCATGTTTGCAATCAGGAATGCCACCGCGGTGAGATGCTCCTGTGATGAAGTATTGATTGCTTTTATCCACTCAGATGCGTTGGATTCTGCTGCTCCCAAAGATTTAACAAGTGATGGCCGAAACCGGCTGGGAACTTTGTTCACGGCGGAGATCATGTCGCTGCCATCTGCAGCACACACCTGCACACATCCCAAAATCAATATCAGACTTACCAACATTTTCATAACCGCCTGCCTCCCAAGATAATCCGTGCAGCCTCATTTAAACAATAACTTTGCTTCAATGTCTCGATCATGGTCATAAACATTAGCAGCCAGAACCATACGCAATCGAATGGTTAACCCGCGGCCGTAAGATCCACCACACAATTACCTTCCCAACTACTAATCGCGGCTTCGATGATCTCCTGAACTGCCAGACCGTCTTCTCCGCTTGCTTCGATCTCTTCACGGGGAACTTTGGCAGTTACCTGCTCCAGCCATCTATTGATCCGCTTATCGAACGTCTCGCCGAACCCGGAAATTCCACCCATGATGCTGTTCTTTATCACCGTCAGTTCCATACTTCTGCGAGGGTAGAACGTCAGCTCCTCAAAGCAGTTATCAAGAACAAAACGCCCGTCCGTTCCCATCACCTCGCAGCGTTCCAAATTATGGGCAGTGTTGGTATCATAAGAACCTGTAAGATGGCCGACAACACCGTTTTCAAATAGGATGTTGACCTGAGCATTACTCCAGCAGACTCGCTTGCCGTCGGGCCCATCCGCCTTGGGAGCGTGATTAAAAAAGGCCTGAACCTTCCGCGCATTTCCACAGAAGAAGCGCATCACATCCAGACTGTGAGGATGCAGCGCCCGAATATGGAACCATGGGGAAGACTCATTCGGATTATCGATCCACATCGTCATATTGCATAACAGTGGAGTTCCCAATCGCCCTTCCTTCATCCACTCTTTCGCTTTGGAAGCTGGAGGGGTAAATCGATGATTGAGGTTGATACCGTAATAGACGCCCTTCTCTTGTGCCTTTGCAACCATTTCACGGGCATGTTCTACACTATTGCTGATTGGTTTTTCGCCCAGAACATGCAGTCCGGCCTCCAGACACTCCATAGTAGGCGTGTAATGGTCACCGCCGTTATCGGCGCCTGCCGAACATATGGAGACTGCCTCCAGCTCACCGCCCACATCCTGGAGCATCGCCTGCACGCTCGGCCAGTGCTTTACGCCATCGCGTTCAGCGGATTTGGTGGCCTTCTCCGGGATGATATCGCAGTAGCCCACCAACTCCGCCAAAGGATGTTTTTTATAGATCGGGCCGTGGGTGTTTCCAATCCCTCCACAGCCAACGACAGCAACTTTCAATGGCATCAAATAGTTCCTTTCAGAGTGTATCCGGGAGAGTGAGAGGATCGCCGTGCAGCGGTGGAAGACGGTTCGGGCGCACCAGAATCCCACCTTGCTCATACGACTCCATGACCGCCCAGGTGTACTCCAAAGCCGCGAGAGCATCCCGCCCAGAGGCACGGAGGCTTTCGAGAGGAACTCCATTTGAAATATCTTCCAGGAAGGCGTGAATGCGTCGTGGGAAGGTCTGTCCGAAGTCGGTTATTCCCGAACTCGTAACTTCCGTACCTGCAGCGCCTCCACCCGACATTTTATTCGGATTTCCCGCTTTCTCGGAGCCGGGAGCGGGCCAGAATGTCACTTTCTCGATACAGTTCTCGATGCAGAAAGTTCCATGCGTCCCGCCTACTTCCAGACTCCACCAGCCTCCTAATCCGTAGGGCGCATCGCCACGCTGGCTGAGAAGATAGCCCGCGCAATCGTTCTCAAATTTAACATGAACACTCACCGTCGACAGCATGACATCGTTTACGCGCCGCCGGAATCCAGGTCGGTTCACGAAGGCCTGCACGTGGGTAATATCGCCGCAGAAGTGCCGCATTACACTGAATGGATGCGAAAGGAAAGCCTTGAAATGTCCGTATGGAAACCCTTTAAAGCGCGATGACGACGTAGGACTGTAGCTGGGTTCACCGGCGGAGAATCCCATCTTGTGCAGGCAGTAGACCAGTTCACCGATATGCCCATCCGCCATATACTGCTTGGCCTTTTCTGCGGGAGGTGTGAAGTAGTGATTGAGATTACAGCCCAGATAGACTTTTTTCTCAGCAGCTTTTTTAACCAGCTGGCGGGCTTCGCCGACATCGTTCGAGAGAGGCTTCTCTACCAGTACATGCTTGCCTGCCTCCAGCGCCTCCAGCGCAGGTTCGTAGTGCCAGCTTCCATTTTCATACCCGCCCGTGGTGACATCTACAATATCCAGATCCGGCTCGTGTGCCAGCATATCTTTGAGGCTGTAGTAAGCTTTCACTCCATGCTTTTCGGCTGCCTGGTCTGCCCGTTCTTTGACAACATCGCACACGGCAACCAGGTTCGATAGTTCGTCTTTGGAGTGGCAGTCAAGATGCTGCATCCCAATTCCGCGCATCCCCACCACACCCACTTTAAGCTGTTTTTTATCACTCATGAGTTCACTCTCCTGCTAATAACGTTATTTATATTATTGAATTGCCCTCACCCCCGACCCCTCTCCCAAAAACAGGAGAGGGGTGACTTGGGCATGGGATTTATTTGTCTTATAGTACATCAAGCGATGAACATACGCCTTCTTCATCGTCAATGCATCGATTGCGGTAATACCAAAGATTTATACCTCCCCTCTCCTGCTTTTGGGAGAGGGGTCGGGGGTGAGGGAATATCACCCATTCTCAATATCGACGACTGATTCTGTTTCCCAGCTCTGAATTGCTGCCTCGATGATCTCCTGAACCGCCAGACCGTCTGCACCGCTTGCGTCTAGTTTATCTATCGGAGTTCGATTTGAGACCTGCTCTACCCAGCGATGCACGCGGCGTGTGATGGTGGAGTCGAAATCTGTCAACCCTCCGAACAGGGCGTTCGGTACAACAGTCAGCTCCATACTTCGGCGAGGGTAGAGAGTAACCTTTTCAAAACAGTTGTCAATTACGAACCTGCCTTCGCTGCCCAGAACTTCACATCTCTCAAAATTCGACTGCATGTTAGCGTCGTACGAGCCGGTGAGGTGCCCAATAGCTCCGTTTTCAAACTGGACATTCAGCTGAGCGTTGCTCCAGCAAACTCGC
>JANXSG010000059.1 GCA_025352825.1 Chthonomonadaceae bacterium
CTCCGAGACCGCTGATTTCTTGAAGGTGTTCCAGAAAGAGAATCTCCAGCCCTCCTGGTACGAAAAGAAACTGTGGCACATGTACGACAGCACGGACTACGCGGAGAATATGTGGGACTGCCCGCTGGTGGTCTACAGCGGCGAGAAAGATTCACAAAAAGAGGCAGCCGATATGATGAACATAGCCCTCCAAAAAGAGGGGATCTCCATGGTGCATATCATCGGTCTAGGTGCGGGTCACTTTTACACTCCGGCAGGCAGGGAAGAGGTTAATCGGCGTATCGACAGTATCGCTGCAGCAGGTCGCGATCCAATGCCTCATGAACTCCACTTCACCACATGGACTCTTCGCTACAACAAAATGAAATGGCTCACTCTGGATGGGCTTCAGACTCACTGGGAACGAGCTCGGGTTCATGCCCTGATCAAAGATTCGCATACGGTTCAGATCACCACGAAGAATGTCTTTGCGTTCACACTGGATATGATGCCCGGCAGATGCCCTCTGGATGTGATCGGCCATCCTGCCGTGATAGTGGACGGCGCACATCTACAGGCTCCGGCAGTCCTCTCAGATCGATCCTGGCTTGCTCATTTCCGAAAGGTGGATGGACATTGGACCGTGGCCGAGACCGTAGATGACGGTGCTTTGCGCAAGCGTCCCGGTCTGCAGGGTCCTATCGATGACGCTTTCCTGGACAGTTTTATGATGGTGAAACCGACCGGAACCCCGATGAACACGGAGGTCGGAGCGTGGTGTGCATCTGAGACGGCTCACGCGATCACTCATTGGCGCTTGCAGTTCCGCGGCGAAGCTCCCGTGAAACTGGATACGGAGATTACCGATGAGGATATTGCTCACAGCAATCTGATTCTATGGGGCGATCCCACCAGCAACAAGATTCTTGCACGAATCGCGGCGAAACTGCCCATAGTATGGACTTCGAACGGTGTGCAGGCGGGGACAAAAGCCTTGTCCGCAGATCACCATGTGCCAATAATGATCTTTCCAAACCCGCTCAATCCGAAACACTATGTAGTCGTGAACAGCGGCTTTACTTACCGAGAATACGACTATCTGAACAATGCCCGCCAGACCTCCAAACTCCCGGATTATGCGATTGTCGATGTCCGCGTGAAACCCAACTACCGCACCCCCGGTAAAATCGTCGATGCCGGCTTCTTCGATGACGATTGGAAACTGATGCAGCCAGTTAAGTAGACGCGTACATACTACCTAAACTCTTGAAAAGAAAATAACCAAAGTATTGTAAATCGCACGTTGAATACCGATCCTCTTTCGTGTAGTTCGTGTGTTTCGTGGTCAAAATGAATTCAAACGCAGCATATTTGAAATACTTATGTTAACCGGCTAAAGCTAGCATTTTAGTTACGCAGCTTCGAATGGAACCATAGATGAATTCATTTAGATTCTCCAGATTTTTGACCACGAAATACACGAAAAAGGATGCACCAAGCAATATCATGGCATAGTTAGAATTCATTAATGTAAACATATTGAATACTTGTCGGTACTGTTGATCTAAATAAATCATACCATTTACACAACAATCAATTGCTGAAGGGAGAAACTCTCTTATGAAGCTTCAGAAGTCAATATGGGGATTTTATCCTGGAAATCATGATGTAGTAGGAGAATTTGGAGATACTGACGTCTTTATCAAAAAGAATCTAGTAGGTATCGGATGGCCGCTAACCGGCAGTTTACTAGCATTTGTTGTCGAACAACGGTCGCTTGCAGATTTTGAAGTAAGAGTACGTGAAGCCTATCAGTACCTGCCAGATATAAAAACACGGGATAAGGATAAGACCGATAAAGGGATGCGTAGATCAGCAGGAACTATATATCGATTTTTAATAGAAGCTCAACTCGGAGATATCGTTATATATGCCAACAAGTTTAATGAACGTGTATATGTTGGGCATTTTGAAAATTCCGCAGAAGACGGATATTTATATGACGATGATGGCATAAAGTGTAGACTGCATAGGCATTTCCGTCATTTCAGGAGAGTGGTTTGGAAACATTCGATAGACTATAAAGGATGTACCAAACAAGAACTTGCAAAAGTACGAACTCAAAATACTTTTTGGCGAATGAAAACATGCCCTGATAAATTTCTTCATGTCTGACTAAGCTATGGTATAATAGTCTTCAAATCAATTTGATTGGCTATGATGGGAAGAGTAGATTGAGAATAAGGCCTCAGCGATGGAGGGGTTGGTGAAAGCCTCCTGGCAAATGCTCATTCGAATGTCATCCCGGAGCCGTAGACAGAAACGATCGAAAGATTCCTGATCGGAATAGATTCTACCGGGTCTGCCCGTTACAGCTTGCGAGTGTCTGCCTTGGCTAAGCTGAGGTGGGAATGAAGGTGGTACCACGCGGCAATTTTACGCCCGCGCCCTTCCCTGTGGGAAGAGCGCGGGTTTTTCGTTTGGGATAGGAGGAGCTGAGAGATGGCAGAGATGGATAACAGTAAACGTGAATTGGCAAAAAACTACGAGCCTGCATCGGTCGAGGAGAAATGGTACAAGGTCTGGAAGGAGAGTGGAGTCTTCCATGCAGAACCCGATCCTGCCAAGAAGCCTTACTGTATTACCATCCCGCCGCCCAACATCACCGGCAGCCTGCATATGGGGCACGCTCTCAACAACTCCATCCTAGACTGCATGACACGCTGGCATCGGATGCGAGGTTTCGCGGCGCTC
>JANXSG010000082.1 GCA_025352825.1 Chthonomonadaceae bacterium
TTATTCTAAATGCAAGCGAATCATTCTTGTTGGGAATACGCCCTTATGAGTTGATGAATGGCTTTTATCAGTTGGCCTTGCCAATGAGTTTTGGCTTTGCCGGCATCTGGTGGATGATGCGTCATTCACAGAGCCAGTCGGAAAGGTTTCTGGGAGCTTTTGGGTTGTTGTTAACCTTTTTCATGCTGGCAATTCCCAAGCGGTTCTACTGGAGATACCTCATGCCAGTAATGCCACTATTTTGTATAGGAGTTACGGTTTGGTGGGCGAATTTCAATGCAAACTGTACGGAGATGTATAAAAGGAGGCTCGCGGAAATGTTTTGCATTCTATGTATATTGGTTGGTGTGGTAACACTGGCGATGTATCACTTAAAGGAAGCGCCTATTTCTCCCGCCAACAGCGCCGCATTAAAAATATTACATGAGAGCCCCGGACCGGTATTCACTATGAACCCTATTTGGGCAGAAGCTTCGGGCCAGACCCTGTATCCATGGCCATTTGCATGTGACTTCGGAAATGACTGGCAGTATCGTCAGATTCCAGCAAGCGACTATACGACTGCTCTTCTACACTGCCCTATCGTCGCACTGGATCATCGTACGATGTCGACCCTGTCGGCTGAAACAGAACAGTATTTACGCAAGCATTACAAAACTGTATTTATTTCCGGTTCACCTTTAGATCGTAAGTATATTGAGATACTGCGAAAGCAGGTACCTTAATTAAATCAAGTTCTGGATTGGGGTTTATTTAGGGAGGGAGTACATCTCGATGAGGTAACCTTCCGGGTCTTTGAAGAAGAGCTGCATCGGCCCATCTGGACGTTGGGAAGGACCTTTAAACTCCGTGATGCCTTTCTTTTCCAGGGCTGCCCTGGCTTCGAAGGCATCATCGACTAGCAACGCGAAGTGGTGATGGTCTCGTTTCGCAGGTTCCACATTCAGGTCTTCAATGAGATGCAGCTCCTGATTCCCAAGCGCAAACCATGCCCCCGGAAATTGGAAATCTGGACGCGGCAGACGAGGGAGTTCGAGTGTCTCGCCATAAAATTTAATCGCGCCTTCGAGGTCCTTCACGTGAATGGCGGCGTGGTTAAGTTCGTGTATCTTAAGTGGCATAATATTCCTCTACTCTGCTATCACGGGGTTTGTAAGTGTACCCAGTCCCTGAACGGTGACTGAAACCGAATCGCCACCTTTGAGAACAATGGGCGGATTGCGGAATATTCCCACTCCCCCGGGTGTACCCGTGGATACAATATCTCCGGGAAGCAGTGTCATCGTGGAGGAGAGAAATGAGATCAGATATGGGATTTTGAATATCAGATTGCTTGTGTTTGAGTTCTGCATCGTCTGTCCGTTCAGCGTTAGCGAGATATTCAAATCGTGAGGATCTCCGATATCGTCTGCAGTTACCAGGTAAGGGCCAATCGGCAGGAACGTATCCGGCGATTTTCCTCGAACCCACTGTTTGTCTGCGAACTGTATATCTCTCGCGGACACGTCGTTGGCACAGGTGTATCCAGCGACATAGTCCATTGCTTCAGATTCTGGGATATGCTTCCCTGTTTTCCCGATAACAAACACTAGTTCCGCCTCATAATCCACCTGTTCGGATGCCTTGGGAAGGACGATATTGCCTCCCGGATCATTTACTGCGGTGGCATATTTAGAAAAGATAATAACTCTTTCGGGAATGGGCTGATTCTGTTCGATACAGTGATCTCGGTAGTTCTGCCCGATACAGATGATCTTAGGAGGATCACTAACAGGGGCAAGAAGTTTGGTGGAACTTAGCGCTAAAAGCGCATTTGCAGGGGCAGACGAAGCCACTGATTTAACATCATTAAATCCATCCTCTCCCCGCCCAAGAAATGCGGCCATCGAGGCTGGAAAACGCTCTGTCGAGCCGGATGCCAACGCTAGATCAACTACGTTACCCCCCTGCACCACGCCAAGCGCTGGGCCACGAAAACTTTCAAATCTAACCAGTTTCATAGTTCGCTCCTGAATGATCATTGCACACTGATCTAATTTTCACCATCGTTGTTCGAATTACCTTCCTGCACTTGCCCTCACCCCCGGCCCCAACGTTAGTTTTTTATGGATTCTTATGAGTATATTTTGAATCGCAGAGACACATAGAGCGCAGAGAAATACAAAGGAAAATTTGAAAATTACAGAAATGCTTCAAGAATAGCGCTTTATCTTCTTAATTCTTGCGTATTTCTCTGCGCTCTATGTGTCTCTGCGGTTCAAAAAGCGAACAAGGAGTTTGATACGTCTAAACTATGAACAGGGTATAATAGTGGACTGAAATGCAAAGATGTCAGTGTAATTGTTCGGCGTGAAGGAAAATCGATCAAGATGATAGTTGTTCAAGAAGTAACTAAGGCGTACGGTACTCGCACGCTATTCGATAATGTTTCTGTTAAGTTTCAGCCAGGCAATCGCTACGGCCTCACCGGGCCAAACGGCGCTGGCAAGAGTACCTTCATGAAGATACTTACGGGTGAAATTGAGCCCTCCAACCGTGGAAAAGTGATCAAGCCGAAAAAAGTGGGTGTGCTGCAGCAGGACCAGTATGCCTTTGATAGTGAGCGCATTATCGATACCGTAATGATGGGGAACGCTGTACTGTGGGATGCTCTCAAAGAACGAAATGAGCTCTGCAGCGCCACTGAATTCACCGATGAGATGATGGAGAGAATGGGCGAACTGGAATCGGTGGTTGCCGATGAAAATGGGTATATGGCGGAAATCGAGGCGGCTGAAATTCTGCGGGGAATAGGCCTGACGGATAATAACCATTCCGATTTGATGAGCACACTTGCCACTGACTATAAATTCCGTGTTCTGCTCGCCCAGGCTGTATTTGGAAATCCAGAAGCGCTTCTGCTCGATGAGCCGACTAACCACATGGATCTGGAATCCATTCACTGGCTAGAAGAGTTTTTGCACGATTACGATGGCACCCTCATTGTTATTTCGCACGACCGACACTTCTTGAATGAGGTCTGCACGCACATCGCGGACATCGATTACGATACAATTATTATCTATCCCGGTAACTACGACGATATGGTTGAACACAAAATGCAGGCACGCAGCTCTGTGGAGCAGGAGAATCGAGATAATGCCAAGAAAGTGCAGCAGCTTCAGGAGTTCGTCTCCCGATTTGCGGCAGGGCAGCGAGCTTCTCAAGTGCAGTCTCGACGGAAAGAGATGGACAGGCTGGCTCCTGCAGAGATGAAACGATCGAATATCCAGAGGCCGTACGTCCGTTTCGAGCAGCTAAAGCCTGCAGGCAAAGATGTGGTGCGCATTAAAGAACTTTCAAAATCCTTTGATGATCTCCAGGTTATCAAGAATTTTACTTTGGACATTGCCCGTGGTGAGAAGATAGCTATCATAGGTGGGAATGGAGTGGGCAAGACCACCTTACTTCGCTGCCTGATCGGTGAATTGGAGATCGATAAGGGCGAAATCAAATGGGGGAGCGGTATGAGCTGGGGCTACTATCCACAGGATTCCGGAGATCAGATTACCCTCGGAATGACCTCTTTCGACTGGGTGAATCAGTTTGAACCTTCCGGCGATCAGCAGATCGTTCGCGGATTGCTTGGCCGTATGCTTTTCAGCGGAGAAGAGAGCTCGAAACCGACTGATGCCCTATCCGGTGGCGAAAAAGCTCGGCTTCTAATGGCAAAACTGATGCTGCAAAAAGACCCCGTTCTGATTTTTGATGAACCAACCAACCACCTCGATCTGGAATCAGTATCCGCTCTAGGAGAGGGACTGTCTCAGTTTCCCGGGACGGTGATGGTAGTCACTCACGACCGCGATCTCATCTCGCAGGTTGCCACTCGCATACTCTCATTTACTCCCGAAGGCATCGTCGACTTCCCTGGTAACTACGAAGAGTTTCTTGTGAAATATCCTCTCCCCGAACGCGAACACCACCATAAGTTCTAATATCTTTAGAGGTAATTGCAAAAGTCGGGCTAACCTCATCTTTTAGCCCTCACCCCCGACCCCTCTCCCAAAAACAGGAGTGGGGTGACTATTGCAAAAGTTTTTCAATTTTATAACAAGTTCACCCTCATCCCCGGCCCTTCTCCCTTCATCACTCGATCCTCGTTAGGGAGTAGGGAGCGAGTATATTAGCAATCCTACTGTACTGGAATTGTCAATTGCGGAGTGCAAACAGGAATGGTATTACTCCTCTCTCCCTCCGAGGCACGAGGGAATCAGGGAGAGAGGCCGGGAGTGAGGGCTGAAATATGCGGTTACAACCGACTTCTACAATTCCTCCATTAATTTCTGAGATACATTATTCCTAAATACTAGTTTTGTCATTGCCTCTATCATTTTGGCACGACCCTGGTCTCGCTGTCTGCCCTGCCCACGCCCTTGTCCATTCGGGCCGGCGCCTCCTGCACCCCAGGAGCCTCTGCGCCCTGGCGTGGTGTTCCGCCAGTATCAGCGCCATTTCGGCTGGCAAACTGCTTCTCTATTTCCTGAGATTGTTTTCTGTCTGCTGCATCCTGCGGTGAAGCGACGACCCATTTACCCACGGGAAGCAGTACCGCTATGGCTATAAGGCTGCCTGCGATCACTTTTTTCCGATCCATTTGAGCTCCTTTTAAGTCACCTTCCACTTTTCACCAACTCTGTAATATTACTTACATGGGCGTAGACGCTGAGATAGTAGAGATGTTCAAATCCGTAAAATATACAACACTATAAAAGTAAGAAACGACTTCGAGTGTGTTAGTATCCTGGGAGCAGGAATTAGAATTACGCCTATTGAAAGAGGAAACATGGAGGTGAGAATTTATGTCTGCAGAGAAATGCATCTTTTGTAAAATTGCACGTGGTGAAATCAAGGTTGATCCTATTTTTGAGAATTCGGAGTTTGTTTCGTTTCGAGATCAGAATCCACAGGCTCCGGTTCATGTACTCCTGATTCCGAAAACTCACTATGAGACGATCCTGGATATTAATGATGAAGGGCTGCTTGGACGAGCCATCCAGGCAGTTCAGACGTCTGCAGCAAAACTAGGTCTGGCACAGGGTGGATTTCGAACGGTTATTAATACCCGTGAGGATGGCGGGCAGACTGTTTACCATGTTCACTTCCATATCCTGGGTGGTCGGTATATGCAGTGGCCGCCGGGTTAGGCACTAACGGCGCCAACATCGTTAAAAGATTCACCATGTTTGGGAACATCTAACCTCACCCCCCGTCCCCCTCTCCCGCGAGGTACGAGCATCTGGGAGAGGGGTTGGGGTGAGGTTGAAAAGGAAAGATCATAAAACCTTGATGACGCATAACCCTTATTCAGAATAAAGGAATGAGACCGAGGCTGATCTTGATCGCTTCGTCGATTTTGACCATCTCGTCGGATGTAAGTGATCCAACATATCGACCCAGCCGAAGTTTATCTATCGTCCTGATCTGGTTGAGCAAAACTCGTGAAGCCACTTGAAGTCCGGATATTCCGGGGTGTTTCATCACATCCGTTAGACGTAGCCTGCTGGATGGTTGAGAAGTGAGAGCTGCCACAATAATGATAGGGCTGAACTCGTTTCCAACATCATTCTGTATTATAAGCGTAGGCCTACGGCCTCCCTGCTTACTGCCGATGATGGGATCGAGCTCCACAAAATAGATATCACCGCGTCGTGGAAATGACGGTTCTGCCGTTCTGTTCGAATGAATTGGTGGGAGTGTGGATTCATCGGAAGGCATTTCAGAATTCCGTTCTCAGGGCAGTTTCACTATCCACGCAACGGTACTCTTCCGCAATTTCAATATCTAGATTTCGTTCAGCTTCATACCCTCTTCGAAGATCTTCTCGCAGTTGGGCACGGCGCATTTCATGGACTCTCTCTTCCAGAAGACTATTGATAAATCGACTAAAATTCCCTCCACTTAGCGTACGGGCATCTTCCAATAGTTGACGATTGAGAGTGAGAGTAACACGGGAAAGAGCAATAATTATACCTCCTTATTATCATACTTTTGATAATATTATTTTGCATCATATTTGGTAATCTGACAAGTTTGTATAAAATGCAATAATTCATAAGATAAACTATACTTCAAATGGATGCACTAATTCTAGCATTGCCAGAACCAAAGGGATACTTACACGATGGAATAAAGGGATTTGTCAGTATTCTTGTATTCTATTATTCCCGGAAGTTGAAAACTCCCGGCATCAAAAACAGGCGACTTTCAAACACAATGTCCGCACGCAGAGCGGTTGGCGGGAGGCTTTCCAGACGAGTACTTCACTGCCCGGTTATGAGGAACTGACGCGGCACAAAGTACCGGTCTGGATTTGCAAAGCCCATCTCCGGTCGCTTAGGCTCCCTGCATGGGCTGATTATTCGTCTATCTACACTCAACGAATTACTAACTTGTTTATTGAAGCCGTAGACACAATATGAGAACTTCAAAGTTAAATGGAACAAGCTGAGTCAAGTGGATAGTACTCACAGTTGAGAAATAATGAAAATGAGAGAGAATAAATTGCTGCCAGTTTTTGCTGAAATGGCAGCTTTAGTAGAATCATCAAAGATATTTGATTGGCTGATTAGTGTGATAAGTGAACCCGATCGTCCGGTTGATGTCGTGAGATTGAATGTTTCACTTTTCATGTTCCTCGATGCATGCGGGCAGAGCATGTTAGTTTTGTTGAACATATTTAACTTAGTAGCGCCGGAAAGCAAAAATGATCACGACTTTAGTATTATAATCGATAATTTACCGGATTTGGAAATTCAAGTTATGTCATTAGGTTGTGATATTGGACATTATTCTGGTCGTATATGGTTTTATGGTGCGGAGCTATTGAGCGAACTACTTGTAATTCGGACAGCTATTCCTAGTAATCACCAACGCATCATTTCCAACTTGAACGCAGAAACGGGCATGGATGTGAAAGATTTGAAAACGGGCGACATAATCGGTTTTTCAATGTTTGATGAACGAGATACTTTGAGATCCCGGATTGCGGAATGCATACCTCTTATACTCAATATACCGAATTCAGAAATCACTACAGAATTTGCTGATGCCTTGGAAAAAGTAGGCTTCAATATCTCAGGAACTGTAATCGCGTTGAAACGGATGCATGAATTTTCTGATAATGAGGAACGCGATACAAATCAAGTTTTGCTGCGGTTGGATGCAGTAATATATAGGCTATCAAAATTAAGTGCAGCATTGGCACGGTTTTCACCAGTCTCCGATCAACTTTGGACTGTTTATGATATTCACCATGGGTATGTCTAGGAAATAGTGAAAGTGATTTCGATTATGAAATCAGCCCATGCAGGGAGCCTAAGCGACCGGAGATGGGCTTCGCAAATCCAGACCGGTACTTTAGTGCCGTGTCTCTTCAATGACCCTTTCGCAGATAGATTGCAGGATTTTTTATTTCCGGCGTCACCTGTATAGGGTATACTCCGTGCACTATGGCTGAACCCACAAGCCCACCCACTGGAACCAACAGAATAGCCTCCACTCCCGAAGGATATTTGGGCGGTACGCCCCTGCTTCAGCTCTACTTTGCCACCCGGCTGGAACATCCTGGCACTATCCTTCTTATGCGTGTAGGAGATTTCTTTGAGGCTTATGGCGATGATGCTGAAATGATAGCTTCTGACCTTGATATCACGCTCACCGGGCGCATGGATGGCGGTACCCGAATTCCGATGGCGGGAGTGCCTCATCACGCCTGCGAACGGTATGTGGCGCGGTTGATTGCTAAGGGCAGAAGAGTCGCTCTGATGGATCAGATAGAAGATCCGAAGTTCGCGAAGGGATTGGTCAAAAGAAAAGTTACTCGCGTGGTAACGCCTGGCACTATTTTGGAAGACGCTATGCTCGATGCCAAGAGCAACAACTATCTGCTGGCGGCAGTAGTTGGTGATCCGGTTGCCGGTATCGGGATTGTCGATGTATCTACAGGTGAGTTTCTGACCACTGAACTGGAAGGTGAGCGGCGAGTCGAGAAACTGCTGGATGAGATTATGCGGCTGGAACCAGCTGAAATACTGGTGTCTGAAAATGCCGATGAAGAACTTATCGAGGCGATTCGAGCCTCCTGCAGCGCTGTGGTCACTTCGCACAAGGAAGGACAATCTGGGACAACAAACCGCGCGCTCGACAGCCGTAGCCTCCTTCTGGATCATTTTCAGACGCAGTCGCTGCGTGGTTTTGGATGTGAGGAGTACAGCGCCGGTCTGGATGCCTGCGCTCTCGTACTTAGATACCTCAAACAGACTCAGGTATCTGCATTACCACATATCCGCGCACTCAGCACCTACTCCGCCCGCGAATATATGATGCTCGACAGCGCCGCCAGACGCCACCTCGAACTCACTACTTCACTCAGCGACGGCGGTCGCGCACGCACCCTTCTAAGCACCATCGATGAGACTTTGACTTCGATGGGCGGCAGGCTTATGCGCAGGTGGCTGGAGGAGCCGCTGCTGGATGTTCACCGAATTCAGAAGCGGCAGAACGTAGTTCAGGAGCTTTATCAGAGCTCAATCCTTCGCGGCGATATTCGTGATCTCCTCAAGGGAATGGGAGACATCGAACGCCTGATGGGCCGCACCTGCGCGGGTATGGCGAACGCACGCGACCTCAGTGCTATGAAGGAGGCGCTTCAGCGTCTGCCAGAACTTGTAGAACTGTTAAAGAATGCGGGTTCTGAACAGTTAGCTGATTTAGCGGGGAGATTGAAACCTCCCGTGGGAGTCGCAGAAGGGATAGCACACGCGATCAAGGAAGACCCTCCGGCAGGGCTGCGAGAGGGCGGCCTGATTCGATCAGGATACAACCCGGAGCTCGATGCACTGCTCTCAGCATCGGCGGATGCAAAATCCTGGATCGCCGGACTGGAGGTCTCGGAGCGTGACCGCACCGGAATTCCGTCTCTGAAGGTCGGTTATAACTCGGTGTTCGGTTACTACATTGAGGTAACCAGAACGCATCTCTCTAAAGTGCCGCCGGAGTATACACGCAAGCAGACCATCGCGACCGGAGAGCGTTACATTACGGAGGACCTGAAGGAGTATGAAGGCCATGTACTTCGCGCTGATGAGAAGTCAGTGGAGATGGAGTACGAGCTATTTCTAGGTGTTCGGCAGCGTGTCGCGGAGTCGGCTTCCGATGTACTGCCGGTCGCGAGAGCCATTGCGGAACTGGATGTTCTTTCGGGTTTCGCTGAGACCGCCATTCGCCAGCACTATGTCCGCCCAGTGATCAGCCTGGAGGATCGGCTTATGATACGAGGGGGCAGGCATCCGGTTATCGAGCGACTCAGTCAGCAAGGCCCCTATATTCCTAACGACTGCCTGCTGGATGAAGAAGCGAGGATGGATATCATCACTGGCCCGAATATGAGCGGTAAGTCTTCTTATCTTCGGCAGGTAGCGCTGATAGTGCTTCTTGCTCAGATTGGCTCGTTCGTCCCGGCTGATGAAGCACAAATTGGGCTGGTGGATCGGATATTCACACGCGTCGGCGCACACGATGAACTGGCGAGCGGGCAATCGACTTTCATGGTGGAGATGAATGAGACTGCGAATATTCTCAATAACGCTACCAGCCGCAGCCTGGTTGTTCTTGATGAGATCGGTCGCGGAACAAGCACATACGACGGCCTCTCTATCGCCTGGGCGGTGGCGGAACATCTGGTGCGCACCAACTGCAAGACACTCTTTGCGACCCATTACCACTATCTCAACGAACTAGCCCGCCACAATCCCACGGTGCGCAATTTTCGAGTGGCCGTAAAGGAGCAGGGTGATCATATTATATGGCTTCGCAAATTGGTTCCTGGCGGCACCGATAAGAGTTACGGTATTCAGGTCGCGCGTATGGCAGGTGTGCCTGCTGAAGTGGTAGATCGTGCTCGCGAAGTGCTGAAGGAGCTGGAGAAGGGTGGGGCTGGCGCTGCCAAAGACCTTGTAAAAAATGGTGATTCCTCCCCGCCGCTGCGAAAACAGAAGATTCAGCTGACTCTTTTTGAGGCGGAGCGGCATCCTATTCTGGGAGAGCTTGAAGAGTTGGAAATAAGTGCACTAACACCGGTAGAGGCCCTTATGAAGCTTGACGAATGGAAGCGCAAACTGGACAGGGAGAGTAAAA
>JANXSG010000092.1 GCA_025352825.1 Chthonomonadaceae bacterium
AGGAACGAGCAATATGGGAGAGGGGGCAGGGGGTGAGGTTACTTAAACACTGTTTTGCCTGGTACGGCCATTGGTGCGATAGGTAGCTGGCCATTCCAATCTAGATTGTCTGGGAAGATATTATGCTGCGATTTCATCATCTGATCCCAGGTTACCTGCTCTCCAGAGTAAGCAGCTTCACGCCCCATGAGGCCGGCAAGGGTGCTCTGCGCCATCTTTTCAGCATCATTGATAGGAGTGCTTTTTCGGATTGCAGCAAATAGAGCGTCGTGTTCCAGGTGGTACATGCTCTTTTTCGGAGGTTCTGCCTGCCACTTAATTTCGCCCATCATCTCGGCATCTGCAAAATGAACCTTTCCAGTTCCCTTGGCTCCTATTACGTAGTCCGTGTTATCGTTATGCTGGCAATCCGGGATCTGACGCTGCGCCATCACGGCGCGAGTACCGTCCGCCCACTCGTAGAACACATCGATATGGTCGAAGATATTGCCCTCATTATTCGGCAAGTCACGGCCACCCGTCCCAACGGCCCGTATCGGCGGCACATCTTTCATTGCCCAGAGGATTTTATCGATACTGTGGCAGGCCTGCTCGATAAGCCCATCGCCCGATAGCCAAACGAAGTTGTACCAGTTCTTGATCTGCCATTCGGTGTCGCTCATTCCCGCAGGCCTTTCGGAAGCAGGAGGCATCGGTTTTACTGGGCCGGTGAGGTAGGTAGCGTGTACGTGGCGTACCGACCCGATAGCTCCATCATGAAGCCGGTTGTAGAATGCGCGGTGTGTAGAAGCATATCGATAGCAGAACCCGGAGACAAAGCAGAGATTTTTAGACTGTGCCGCTTTCACTGCCGCAAGAGCGGAGTGTACACCGGCGGCATCCGTTCCCATCGGTTTTTCAGCGAAGATGTGCTTTCCCGCCGCCACTGCTGCTTTGATATGCTGAGGCCTGAACCCAGGAGGTGTGGTCAGGAGAACCACATCCACACCGCTGTTAATAACCTTGAGGTAGGCATCCAGACCGACAAACTGGTTCTCTGGTGTGACCTGCACTTTTGCTTTGACATCTTCCTGTTCTAGTAGCGTTTTGAGGCTGCTGTCCAGTTTGGACTTGTAGACATCGCCCATAGCGACCAGAACTGCGCCAGGATCGGCCTGAAGCGCATCCGCCGCTGCACCTGTTCCACGACCCCCACATCCAATCAACCCAACCCGGATTTTACCGCTCCCCTGCGCGTGTGCATAGTTACCGTTGGCTAATAGAGCCGCTGCCGCTCCCGATACAGCAGAAGTTTTGATAAACTCCCGCCTGGATGGGGAACCTGATTTATCACTCGTAATGTTGCTCATATTATTTCCTTTCTAAATACCACTTATTTACCTCGCCCCCCGTACCCCTCTCCCAGGCTGCTCGATAGCTCGCAAGGGAGATGGGGTGACTTGGGCACAGAGTTTTCATTTTTTTAGTAAAGTTTTATACATACCCAACCCATTTCCCACGAAGTGGAAAATAGAAAGCCAAATATCTATAGCTCCCCCTCTCCCGAAGCTTCGGGAGAGGGGGTCGGGGGGTGAGGGCTGAAATATGTGTATACACCACATTTAGAATAACCGTGAGTTTTGCAATTACCTCTATAAGTATATTTACACAAGTTTACAGGATTTCCCTGTATTATGGTTCGCAGACAACCCTGAATCCCACAAACATTCCATCCGAGAGCCACCATCGGCTTTTCGGAAGCTGCGGATCGGTTGCCTGCCAGGCAGGAGTCTGCTTTCTGCGGGTACTAGGATTAATTTTATCGGCCTTATCCTTAAAAGTCCCACCGCATAGAATAGGTTTATTGTCGGCATCAGAAGCCCACTCTCCCACGCTGCCCAGCATATCGTAGAGCTTCCAGGCGTTAGGCAGCTTTTTCGCTGCCGGATGCGTCACCAAATCACTATTATTCACATACCACGCCGATTTCATGATCTGGGCTGCGGTCATTTTAAACGGCGCTGAAGACCCGGCCCTGCATGCATACTCCCACTCCAGTTCCGTTGGAAGGCGATACTTCTTTCCGGTTTTAGAAGAGAGCCACCTGCAGAACATTGTTGCAGAGAGATAGCTTACATTGATCGCGGGGAAACCATGATGACCCCAACCAAGATCTGGGAGGATGTAAGACTTGCTGGGGCGGGCAATTGCATCGGCATCGTAGGGAGTCTGGTCGTAAGCCGGTGAAGGTTTTCCACTGGCAATAAACGCATCGAACTGTTCCCAGGTCGTCTCGGTATTCGCAATCCAAAAAGGTTTTATAGGGTTAGGCTTAGCTGTAGTTTTAAGGGAGCCAGATGGTATAGCGATCATCTCGATCTTAACCGCAGCGCCTGGAAGTTCTTCACTGTAAGACTTCAGGCCGTGTAGTGAATTATTCTGGAGTGAAGGCTTTCGTGGAATGGCAGCTTTAGCTGGCTCTTTCTGCGCTACTGCAGCGGGTAAAATAGAGAAGTTCACTATAATTATAAATGAGGCTGCCATTGCGGTCAACCTCATGATTTTTGCAGGCAAACCTTGAACTGGCAAAGAAACGAGACTTATCACTATGCGGGGATTCCTTTCACTCACTTATCTGATCGCCTTATTCGGCTTGCTTAGTTTCTACATTAGTGCACGTGCAGACACTATGAATAGATATCAGTATACCCAGTATCACATGGGTGTGGATGTACGAATCACTCTTTATGCACTCAATCAAGATGTTGCGGAGCGAGCCTCACATGCCGCATTCGAACGGTTTGCCGAGCTAGACACCATTATGAGTGATTATCGGCCCAGCAGTGAACTTATGCAGTTGTGCATAAAAGCAGTAGGGAAACCAGTTCACGTGAGTGATGATCTGTTTATAGTTTTACAGCGCTCACAGCAGGTTGCAGATTGGAGCCTGGGCGCTTTCGATATCACGTGCGGCCCGCTCGTCGCGCTCTGGCGTAAAGCTCGGAAAACGCATGAACTCCCCTCCAAGCAACAGATCGAAGCAGCGGTCGCATTGGTGGGATGGCGCAATATCCGCATCGATCAAAGAGCACATACTGTATCTCTTAAGCTTTCCAGCATGAAATTAGATCTAGGCGGGATTGCTAAGGGTTATGCTGACGACGAGGCTCAAAAAGTGCTGAGGCAGTTTGGGGTTAAAAGTGCGATGATCGAAGCTGGGGGCGACATTGTAGTTACCGATCCTCCTCCAGGCCAGACTGGATGGAAAATACTAGTTCCAAACTACACTTCGGGGTTAGATCAGAAAGTTCTGACTTTCTCCAACACAGCCGTTTCGACTTCGGGCGACACAGAGCAGTTTGTTGTGATTGGCGGCAAAAGATATTCACACATTGTTGACCCTCGTTCTGGCCAGGCACTTACGGATCGAATTGAAGTAACCATTGTCGCTCCAGCTGGTTTGACCTCTGATGGTCTTTCTACAGCAGTAAGTGTACTTGGGAGAGTTGCTGGAAAGGCACTGGTGCACAGATATCCAGGTGTGAAGGCTTTTATCAAAAATGAAACTCAGGCCCGAGCCGTTTCACCTCACCCCAACCCCTCTCCCGGACGTTCGTTCCTCACTGGGAGAGGGGCAAATGCTTGATATAGTCACCCCCTCTCCCTTGCGAGCTATTGAGCAGCCTGGGAGAGGGGGCCGGGGGGTGAGGTGAAGTGTTTTTCCTGGCAAGCTATCACAGCCGCGTTTTGGAAACCGATTGACTCTGCGCTTCGTAGAGGTTATAATGACTGAGTTAGTAGTACAGATCGATATCCGCCCACTAAGACCCGACAGCGAATCAAGGGGCGATGAAGGCATTACTAAAAGTATGCGAATAGCGATTTTTACGGAATGCTATCTTCCAGTAGTGAACGGAGTCGTAACATCCATACAGACGTTACGGCAGACATTGCGTTCCTGGGGGCATACAGTCTATATATTTGCACCTGGAAATCCACAGAACGAAGACGATGCCGATGTGTTTCGGCTTCCCGAATTACCCTTCCCTCGTCATCCCTATCATCTTGCTCGCCCGTTTCCACGCCTGAATGTCGATTTTGAAGCACTGGGTGTCGATATTATTCACTGCCAGCACCCATTCACCGTGGGAAGGCTGGGCGCCGACACCGCTAAACGATTTAAAATTCCGATGGTCTACACGGCACATTCGCTCTATGATACCATGGCAGCTGTTTCGAAATCACCACTCATGCGAACCATGGGGCAGAGAGCTGTTCGAGGGGTGGTACGAAGGTTTTGCGCGCGTGCAGACTATGTCATCACTCCTTCCAGATACACGAGAGATGCACTTCGTGCCGACGGGGTCAAAGCAAGATACGCTGTGATACCAAGTGGAATTATAACTCCGGTTATACCCGCTTCAACACGCGAAGATATTCGTACCAGTATCGGGATCAAGCCAGACCAGCCACTCATACTCTGCCTCGGACGGCTTGGACCAGAAAAACGAATTGATCTGCTGCTACACGCCATTACTCTGGTCGACGGCTACAATCTTCCTTATCCAGCTAGAGACTTCCGACTGGCTCTAGTGGGGGATGGAATTAGCCGGCAGGAACTTGAAAACATGGCAGCTGAGTTGGGTATTTTAGAGAGAGTTCTATTTTTGGGGGCGCAGCCTCATGAGACCATCGGCAGCTGGTATGCTGCCGCAGATATCTTTGCACTCTCTTCTCCCACAGAGACGCAGGGACTTGTACTAGTGGAAGCAATGGCTGCCGGACTTCCGTGTGTGGCTGTGAACTACGGCGGCCCCAGGGAAATCGTGATTAATGGCGAGACAGGTGTGCGTGTTCCCTTCGATTCCGAAGCTTTTGCACATGCACTGGAGCTGCTTCTGCAAGATAAAGAACTCCGGCTAAGATTTGGAGAAAATGGGTTGGTACGCGCTGCAAGTTTCTCGCCCGAAGCGATGGCAGAAGGCGTACTTGCCGTCTACAATGCCGCCCTGCGTGCACCAAGAATAGGCACATCCGCACAATCTAAAATTTCAAGGGTTTATGCAGAAGCCAAACGAAGGCGGGATAGCAGCACTACAGGAGGTCTTAGGATGCTAAGAAAAAGGCTAATTACTCGCTCGAAGAAAAAATGAATGATTTCAATTGAGGTAATAGCAAAAGTCAGTGCAAACGCATATTCCAGCCCTCACCCCCCGACCCCCTCTCCTAAAAACAGGAGAGGGGGAGCTTTAAATCGTTGGTTTCCTATCCCCCATTTCGCGAGATATGTGCTTTTAGTAAGATCAAAACCCTATATAATATTGAAAACCCCATGTCATAGTCACCCCCTCTCCTGTTTTTGGGAGAGGGGGATGGGGGGTGAGGGCGTTAGGTTAAGATACACTGACTCGACGAAATGAATTTCTTCGATAGGTGGCGTTCCGCCGAGTGTGCTTCGCACACGATTCTAGCATCATCGAATCCCGTGTCCGAAGGACACTTAGCCGCAGGCTACCACGCGAAGAAATTCATTTCGTCGCATAAAATCTACTGTGAAACCCTATTTTACAGCTTAACCTAACGCTTATGGGGGCGGGGTGTGAGGGCGAACGAATAATCCTGTAAATCCTTTTATCCGTATAATCCTGGTTCAGATAATGTTCAGAAATGCAGTTGAAATGCAACTATTAGCAAATAAATATGCATATCTGTAAATACTACTTGACAGCAGGAAAGAACTGTGTTATCTTATAAAAGCATAGTTTTTTATGGATAGAACTAGACTTTTGATTGGGATTGGAAGATTCACGCGTGGAAGAGATTCAAAATGAGGGGCGCTCCCCTCTTTACAAACGAATCAAAGCGGAGATAGTGCATCAGATAGCTACAGCGCAGCTCACTCCTGGCTCGCCGTTGCCTACACGATCGGAATTGGCCACGCAGTATCGTACGACTCGCGCCACGGTCGACCGTGCCATGCAGGAGTTAGCACGCGATGGAATCGTTACCGGTGGGAGTGGGCGACGTTCACTCGTAATCGATCCTTCCGTGCAGACAGCGCGTTCGATCGCAGTAGTGTGGAGCGCCCCAGAAGAGCACATCAACTCTGCAGGCGGCGACTTCTTCGGCCCGCTTATCAGCGGTATCAGACATGCCAGTGCTGAGTTTATGCTGGAAGTTCATTTTCGTGCCAGTCAGCTCACCTCTTATGCGGACGTACTTTCGGATACAGGCGCACAAGGGCTTCTCATCCTACGCCCGGACTACAGCGATGTGCCAGTACTGGAGCAGCTCAGCGACGATGGGATCCCTATTGTAACAGTTCCCGGAATAATGGAGGCGAGTCGAGTCGCCTCTGTATCTTCCGACAACTTCATGGGAATGGAGCAGGCAGTGGAGCATCTGGTGTCTTTAGGGCATGAGGATATTGGGTTTGTCTGCCTCACTGGCACGGTACCGGATCATTTCGAACGTCTGCAGGGCTTTCACCAGGCTATTGGCAGGCGCAATCTGCGGCTAAATCCGAAATGGATATACCTTACACATGCGATACACGCCGCCGATTTCACTTCGTTATGCAATAAGTTGATCGTGCCTTCCGAACTCCCGACCGCACTTATAGCCTCCGATTTCCTTATGGGGCTGGCAGCTATGCGAAGGTTGACTGATCTAGAAAAGAACGTCCCGCGCGATGTATCTCTGGTTATTTTTGATGATCCCCCTGCCGCTGCCCACGTCACCCCCGCTATGACTGTCATCAAACAGCGAGTTAGTCTGCTGGCGTATCACGGTGTACAGCGACTAGTTCAGATGATCAAGAGCGAAGAAGCGCCGCTCATCGATCGTATTCCTACCGAACTCGTTATTCGCGAGTCGACAACACATCCGCGCCGCTAGCGGTCTCTGTAAAGAGAACAAAGATGTATCATACCCAACCGAACCACGACGGCCGTGGCTCTATTCTGAAGGAGAGAACAATGAAGAATCATTCCCAAACGAACCACAATAAAAGTGGTTTCACTCTGATCGAACTGCTCGTCGTTATTGCTATCATTGCAATTCTGGCAGCCATTCTATTCCCTGTATTTGCACAGGCTCGCGAAAAGGCACGTCAGATATCCTGTATTTCCAATCTAAAACAGATTGGGCTGGCTTTCATTATGTACACTCAGGACTACGATGAGACATTCCCGAATGTAGCTACTTCGTCAGCCGACGATGGCGGCTGCGCACCAAAACTGAGCTGGTATAATGCTGGTGGTGGATGGACTACCCTGGTCAACTCCTATATCAAGGCGAGCGGAATCTACCGATGCCCAAGTGCAGAATCACCATTCTGGCTCACAGGAGGACCGGAAGGCTGGTGTGGCACTCCAGACCAGAACGCAGTAAATCTGCTGAAGCAGACTGCTCCTCAAGGATCTACCTACTTCTATCGAAAAGCGAATGCTGGCGGTGCATGGTTCGCCGGACATGCAATAACAGAAGCCGACTTTTCACTTCCTACCCAGAACTATCTGGTAGTGGAATACGCTGCGTGGCATCGTGATCGCAAAACCACACTGTACAACACACCAGTTGATGTCAACAAACTTGACTTGAATACTGTCTTCGTGGATGGACATGCCAAGCAGGTCAAAGGAAAACAGTGGCGTGTTAACAGCCCTCTAAAAGATATGGGATGGGGTTTTCCTGAACCAAAAGGCGCTGACCTCGATTGGTTCCTTAGCTCTGATTCCTATACGGCATGCCCTCGCTGTAACATGGCTTCACCAGGCGAAGGAGATGGACACGATATAGACTAGTTGTACTCTTAGTGGAGAAGAGTGAAATTGTATCGATCTCTTCTCCACTTTTATTTGTGAGTGAGGAATGTAATAAAATGAAAAAAGAACTTAGCCCAAAAGTGATGGTTGCAGTGATTGTAGTGGCAGTTGGAGCAATTGGATTCTTTTTATTCCACAAAGCGGCCAGCAACGATCCAACTCCGCGGCCGGATCCCAAATATTTTGGAGTTTCGAGCACAGGTGCTCCAGCTCCTGCTAAACCCTGAACCGACTTTTCGGTTCGCAGAGTAAAAAAAAATTTATTAAAGTCTGAACTCGGATTAAACGGATTTAATGATTGCCCATGATTTCCTGAATTGAATCATTTCCTATATTCCCACGCATGGAATATAATCTATCGAATTGCTTCATTTATATGTATACGAAAATCAAAGTAAATCACTAAATCCGTTTAATCCGAGTTCAGAAATAAGCATTGCATAAAGGAAACAAGGTGTCTCTAAAACCCTACGGAATCACAGTAGAGCGTCTCTGCCATGAACAACCGATTATCAGCCCGACAGAAAACTGGTGGGAAAGTGGAGTCACCTTCAATTCGGCAGCGATCTATCTAGAACGCTCGCCCGAGAACGACCCGATCATCCGTAAACTTATCGAACGAGAAGACCTTAGCGCCCCGGAACTGAAGGAAGGTGTGGTTGCGCTGCACTATCGTGCACGCCCTAAACATGATGAAGGCTTCCGATTTAATCGATCATTTGTAGGGCTGGCGGTCTTCACACCAAAGCTGACCCTACTGAAACGCTTTTCAGAGCCGGTCATATTTCCTGGTGAAACTCCAAGTGATCCTGACTATCTAGGCGTAGAGGATCCACGGATAACACGTATCGGCGATACTTTTTATGCTGTCTACTGTGGAGTCACGGCACTCCCCGAGGATGACGACTGGTCTGCCGCGAACTGTATGGCATCGTCTACGGATCTCATTCATTGGCACAAACACGGCGTCATGCAGGGCGATATCAACTGTGGAAAAAATAAAGATGGTGTGCTGTTTCCGGAAAAGATCGATGGGAAATATGTCCTGCTGCACCGCCCGATGATCGAAAATCAGCCCGACCATCGCATACATATCGCCATAAGTGATACTCTTTATGGCGCATGGACAGACTGTGGAGTAGCTCTCAGAGCAATGGAGGACCCGCTATGCGAATCGTCGTGGGTGGGAGCAGGGTCGGTTCCAATTCCGCTTGGGGATAAAAAATACCTCTTTATCTATCACACGGGAAACCTGTTGAAAGACGGAGACCGTGAGTACGATCTGGACGCGGCAATCTTCAATTTTTCGAGTTTCGCCACTGCCTTTCCGGAGTCTATTGTAGAAAGTCGGATCGACCGGATTATGGCGCCCGAAACCGAAACAGAAATTAGCGCTCCGTTTGCCGACAGCGTATCGAACGTAGTCTTCACATGCGGATCATACGAATTCCAGGGATATATCTATATAATCTATGGGGGTGGAGACACCTTTATCCTGGCAGCCAGAGTTCAAAAACAGACTCTGCTAGACGAACTTGATCGTATTAAAGTATCTGCTCCAACAGCCGTACTTGTCTAATGATTCATCCCTCACCCCCCGGCCCCCTCTACCGAAGCTTCGGGAGACGGGGAGATATAGATATATGGTCTTCTATTTTCCACTGCATGGGAAAATAGCACAATTGCAAGAAATATTGATGTAAAAATGTAAATCCCATGACAACGTCACCCCCTCTCCCGAAGCTTCGGGAGAGGGGGCCGGGGGGTGTGGGTTTGAGA
>JANXSG010000097.1 GCA_025352825.1 Chthonomonadaceae bacterium
AAGGTGGCAAATATTGGACGCTTACGTTGAGTGAATGAAGACTTTTAACATCAGGAGGTGTGCATTTTTATCCACTCAACATATTTGTTCATCCAGCCCTGCAGGAACTCTTTGCTGCCTTCACTAATACTACCTTCCGCATCAAACAGCCCGTCTTTCATTTGAATAAATACTTCCGGCTGCCCGAGTGTGGGCACGTCGAGATACGAGAGCACATTGCGAAGATGCTGCTGAGCAAGAGCAGTCCCAGTACTGCCTACCGAAACTCCAATAACTGCGGCAGGTTTGCCGGCCCAGGCACTCTGGCCATATGGGCGCGAGGCATGGTCGATTGCATTTTTGAGAACACCTGGTACAGATCTGTTGTACTCGGGTGTTACGAACAGCAGACCTTGAGCAGATTTAATCTCACTTTTCAGCCGAACAACCGCTGCTGTCGGATTAGCATCGTCGTCTTGATTGTACAACGGCAGATCACCGATCTCTACTTGGTGGAAAGAGAAATCTGCTGGAGCCAGTTTTGCAATGGCTCTCGCCAGCTTCCGATTAAACGAATCTGCCCGAAGGCTTCCCACAATGACAGCTATCTTGACTGTACTCATAAATTACTCCTTGCAATACTTTTCTTGATGGACTATGATTCATGCATATGCTCTGAGTATACCCGTGATAAATAATATTGACGAGACTTCAGTCAAGCTCAGAGGACGTTTTTGATATCAATCGTTTTGATTAATCCGACCTTAAAGGAATACATGTACTGAACCATCAGGTCAGCAATCATGCAGCCATTCCAGTCTTTAACGATCTGATGGACATCCACGATGATATGCCCTGTATCAGAAGCCTGGATATTTGTTGGCTCGAAGTTACTATTCAGCATGGCTATTCGCCAAATTCGAATATTGACTTACTTCAAATATCAATCATTGAAGATGAAAGCTGAGTGAACTCGAAGACAGGATAAAATAGCCGCAAAAAAGAAAAAATAAAATATATAGGATTTCTAATCACAATAAATTGGAGTTTAAATAGATGCAGAAATTATTTTGCGCATTTTGTGCTTTTTTGCGGCTATTTTATACTCGCTCATATTGAGTATGAATACCTATTTAGATATTAATACTCGCGTAAATGACTATAATCAGATTATGCTGAAAAGTTACGGTTCGACATGGGGATCTATTTCGGCCCACTGCCTAGTCCAGTATTCCCGGACGCCGCCATGCCCATATACTCGCCCACCCTCCCAGCCATTTGGCCAATCTACTTCAGGATGCAGTGAAGCCAGAATAGTATCTATATCACGAGCATTAAAAGCCTGGTAAATGGCGTTAAGAATCTCTTTTTCAGCCTGCATCTTGATAGTCCCACTTTCCCGTTTTCACAAAGTTGCTAGATCGCTCACCCCTAATTATACAATACCTCTTGGAAAAATCTGTATTGACTGGTACACTCATCCCATCTTAACCAAAGGAACTGCATTGGCTAAACCGTTCACCAAAGCACAGTTGGATGCAATCAACGCGGACGACGATAATATCTGCGTTGCTGCGGGCGCTGGGTCAGGTAAAACAGGTGTGCTGGTGGAACGTTTCGTAAGGCTCGTTGAGCAGGAAGAAGCAGACGTCGATCAACTTCTGGTAATCACATTCACAGATCGCTCCGCACGTGAGATGAAGTTGAGGATTGTTGAAACACTCACTGAACGCGGACTTTTGATGGCACGCCGGCAGGTGGAGACGGCTTATATCAGCACTATCCATGGGTTCTGTGCCCGATTATTACAAGAGAATCCATTCGAGGCTGGTGTAGATCCCCAGTTCAGTGTTCTTGAAGAAGGAAAGGCAAAACGTCTCCTACGGCAGTGTCTGGAAGAGACGGTCTCAAAAGCATACGCATCCCGTCAAGAGCAGGTCATTCATCTGGTGGAGGCTATCCAGACAGCACGTGTCTATGGAGAAGAATCGGGTGATCCACTCGCTTCGCTCGGAAATGCGGTGCAGTCTACCCTCGATAGCCTGCGCAGTGCCGGAAATTCGATAGACCAGCTTCAGGAGATATGGGAAGAAGGATCCGATAAGCTAGCCAGCCGCTCTCTGGCTCCACTGCAGCAGCTTCTACAGCCTTCGCTTCTTGAGATCTCCACATGCATGAACGCCATTAAAGAATTGAGGCGAAATGCTTCGGGAGCTTTGGGTGGATTCTGCGATGCACTACTCACAAATTCCATATTGATGCAGCCAGATAAGGCGGCATACATCGACATACTGCAAGCGCTTCAGACGGTTCATGCTCTGCTTATTCGCAGTAAACAAAATCCGCAAGATCCGTTAGGCCCAGAAGGGCAGATAGTGGCTCATCTGCTTCGCATACGGGCGCTCTGTTCGGATCTGGCCGACCTGTTCGGTTCGACCGCTGCCATTGAAGAGAGTTCGGCGGAGCTATGCCATAATCTGCTTGGGCTAACCATACTTGTCTGGAGAGAATATCAGTCGGCTAAACGCCGTTTAGGAAAGCTGGACAACAGCGATTTACAGTCGGAAGGGGTGCGTCTGTTAGAGGAGTCTACTGCAGTCCGGAATAGATATCGAAGGCAGTTTAAACATCTACTCATAGATGAGTTTCAGGATACCGATCCGCTTCAGATGAGATTGGTGGAGTGTCTCCACGGACCAGAACCAGTCCATCTTCAAAAGCCAGTACCCAACAAGCTATTTATTGTGGGGGATGTCCAGCAGAGCATCTACGGTTTTCGCAATGCAGAGCCGCGCCTCTTCCAGGATTTAGAGCGCAGCTTTCGAATCGACAGAGCTGGCAGGCATATTTCGCTTCAAGTCAATTTCAGATCTCGGGCGGACATACTGCGAACGGTATCTCACGTGTTCAAACATCTATGGAGAGATAGACACAGTCCGTTCGTTCCACTCGAGTCAGGTGCAGAATTCGATACCAAGATGGTTCCAACTATTGAGGTGATGATCAGTTCTGGAATTCGACGAGGTGATTATGTGGCGTTGGAGGCCGATGCAATCGCCGCACGCATTCAGGAGATCGTAGAAGGTAAAGAGTTCAAAATCACCAGCCGACACGATCCAAGATGTGGCCAGTATGTAGGATATAGGGATGTTGCTGTTCTGCTTAGAGCGCTTACAGATATACAAAAGTACGCAGAGGCATTTGCCAGAAGAGGAGTGCCACACTACATTGTGGGCGGTGGTCGTGGCTACTATGCCCGCCGCGAAATACGCGATCTGTTGAATATTCTTATCGTGATCGATTCGCCTTTAGACGATGTCGCTCTTGCTGCTGCGCTGCGTTCGCCTCTGGTTGGAATTGAGCTTGACACTCTCTACTCACTGGCCAGAGTTGCAAAAACAATGGGATCCAAGCCTCATCAAATCCCACTCTTTTCTGCGCTGCCAACATTTCTAGAGAACGGTGATCTACCTGAAACGGAACGGCAGAGACTTTCAGCATTTTTAGTCGTAATAAACGACCTCCGCCTGCAGGAAGATAGGCTTCCGGTCGGTCATCTTCTGGAGCGGCTAATTGCAAGAACTGGTTATGATGCCCGACTGCTGTGCCGTCCGGGTGGGCGAAGGCGGCTTGCGAATGTTCGCAAACTCCTTCAGATGGCAAATTCAGATTCAGTGATGGGAGTTCGAGAGTTTATTTTGCGCCTGCGTGATCTTGAGAAACTCTCGGATAGAGAAGGAGATGCGCCGACGGAGGAAGAAGCAGCGGATGTGGTTCGATTTCTCACGATACATAGTGCGAAAGGGCTGGAGTTCCCTATCGTAATTCTAGCGGATTTAGCGCGAAATCTAATTTTTGAGGAAAAGAAACTGTTTGTTTGCGATCCGAAAATAGTCGCATTTGGCTCAAAACTAACTGGCGTACCAGACGCCGCCTATAGGGCTATCGTCCATCAGCGTGAAACGGAAGATCAATCCGAATTGACCAGACTGTTATATGTGGCAATGACGCGCTCGAAAGAACATCTCATTTTAGCGGGAAATACCGGTAGTAACAGTGGCTTTAACTGGGCGGATATTGTATTTCAATCGTTAGGCGTGATGGAGCCGCCACCCGATCCAACCGTCGCCGTTCTAGCGGGAGGAATTACAGCCAGAACCGCAGCTCTCAGCAGTTCGATATATAAACAGACACTTCCTTCGAATCAGACTGAACTAACCTCCTTGAACTGTGTTTCGCAAGCGGAACAGATGGCTGTTGACCTCTTAAAGGAACCATAGGCATTTTACATTACAAACATCGTGAATCTTTTAACGATGTGCGTAGCTCTAAGAGACAGAGACACGGCACTAAAGTACCGGTCTGGATTTGCAAAGCCCATCTCCGGTCGCTAGACGCTTCCTGCATGGGCTGAGAATCCTGGTTTAGTCACCCCCTCTCCCTTGCGAGCTATCGAGCAGTCTGGGAGAGGGGGACGGGGGGTGAGGTTAAAAGATTCCCAAACATCGTGAATCTTTTAACGATGTGCGTTGTGTAAATGCCGATGTCATTTCCGAGACTTCACTCGGAATGATGGCTGCACCGTGAGAGTAAGCGTTTCTTTTGGTTCTGGCTGCGCCAGCTTAGGGTAGAATATCTGTATGAACAGTATCGAAGAGAGAACGAAATCCTGATGAAGATAGCAGTTATAGGCGCGGGAAGCTGGGGCACTGCCCTGGCGGTGTTGATTGCAAATGGGGAGCGTGAGATCAGTCTCTGGGGAAGATCGCCAGAACTGATGACTCAGCTGAAGCATGATAGAGAAAATCGACGGTATCTTACTGGCATCAAACTGCCGGAACAGATAGACCCTACCCACAATCTTGTGCAGGCGCTAGAAGATGCAGCCATAGTAATTCTGGCAGTACCTAGCGGCGCTATGAGACAGATTCTAGAAGAGTCAATGATGTGCATTCCAACCGAAGCACTTCTTATCTCCGCAGCGAAAGGACTGGAAGAGAACTCTGGACTGCGTATGAGTCAGACTATTGCGCAGATTCTTCCTGGCAGTGAGAATCGAATAGTAGCTCTTTCCGGCCCAAATCTATCTCTTGAAGTGGCACGAGGAGTTCCTACAGCCAGTGTGGCCGCTTCCATATCAGAATCTTCGGTGAAGGCAGCCCAGGCGCTCTTTACGAACACGCCTCAATCAAGTTTTCGAGTATATACTTCGAGCGATCTAGTAGGTGTCGAGTTGGGTGGCGCTATCAAGAATATGATCGCTATTGGGGCAGGTATCTGTGACGGTCTTGGTTATGGTGATAACTCTAAAGCAGCCCTTATGACAAGGGGACTAACGGAGGCAATGCGCCTGGGGCTGTCACTGGGAGCGGAAGCCTCCACCTTTATGGGACTTTCAGGAGTGGGTGATCTCATTGCGACGGGCGCAAGCCGACTTTCTCGTAACTATCGTGTAGGGTTGGAAGTCGGGCACGGTCGGCAACTGAACGATATTCTTTCTGAGCTCGGACAGGTAGCGGAAGGCGTGCCAACTACCAATGCGCTGAACCAACTTGCATCGAAGCACCATGTGGATATGCCTCTCTGTTCGGCGCTTTATTCCGTACTATATGAGTGCAAGGATCCTATGGAGGTGATTCAAAAGCTGATGCTTCGCCCTGCAGGAGAAGAGCACAATATCAAGTTGAGAGCAGTGGAATAGTAATGACTGTCGTCACCATGAAAACAGAAAAATCTGCAAGACTGGTGGAAATATTCTCATCTATTCAAGGCGAGGGTATGCTGATTGGGAAGCGCCAGGTATTTGTTCGAACCTACGGATGTAACCTCCGATGCACCTATTGCGACAGCCCTGAAACCCTTAAAGAGACTCCCATTCCAAGTGCATGCAGGGTGGAAGATCCTCCTGGTTCGTGGCAATTTCACCCAGTTCTTAATCCGATCACAACTGAGGTGCTTACGAATATTGTCCAAGGCTATCTCAGCGAATATCACCATTCACTCTCCATCACGGGAGGAGAGCCGCTTCTGCAGGAAGTATTTCTCAGAGAGTGGCTGCCGGAAGTCCATGCACTTGGCCTTCAGACGTTCCTCGAAACCAATGGAATGCTTCCCGACCATCTGTTTCGGCTTCTTCCTCATCTAGATCACATCTCGATGGATTTCAAAGCCCCGGGCGCTATCGGACGTGATCCAGATGAAGTTTTTCAGACGCATCAAAAATTCCTCAGGATAGCATCAAACAAACAGGTATACACGAAACTTGTAATTACTCCGACAACTTCAATTAGAGAGATAGAATCAGTTTGTGAAGTCATTTCGAACATCGATATTTCTATTCCGTTGATCCTTCAGCCGGTGACTCCTTACGGAGTCGAACTAGCATCAGTCTCTCCATCTCGTATACTGGAAGTCTACTCGTTAGCATGCAGACGGCTTAAAGAAGTGCGTGTCATCCCGCAAACACACAAAATGATGCACCTTCTTTAATACATCGATAGAGTAACATTCAGTATCAATACTACGTCTATAGAGGTAATTGCAAGAGTCATAAACAGTATATATTTGATTACTGCTTTGCCTAGTCCCCTTCCCACTCAAACGATTAAGCTGTTTGTGTTAGGGAGGGAGGAGAATCAACGCAAGTTGCCTTGTAAGGTATTAACGATGTGTGTTTTGTAAGTGCCTAAAACCATGCGTCGATTTGTTAGGACGTGGCACTGAAGTACCGGTCTGGATTTGCAAAGCCCATCTCCGGTCGCTAGACGCTCCGTGCATGGGCTGAGATTCTCGGTTTAGTCACCCCCTCTCCATTGCGAGCTATCGAGCAGTCTGGGAGAGGGGGTCAGGTTAAAAATTCCCGAACATCGTGAATCTTTTAACGATGTGCGTTGTGTACGTTACTAACACATTATTCCACGAAAGAATATAGTGATGCAACAAAGCCTCGACCCAATACAGAAGAATATGCAGGCAGCTCGTTCACGCCGAAGCTATGTCGCTATAGGCTCAGGTGTTTTCTGGACAGTATCAGCGTTTTTCATGCTTTCTGAACTTTGTTATGGGCTGGATAGGCGCATGCATCTAAATGCCACTTCGCGCAGCCTCTGGGATATCGTGCTAATTGCATCCATAATTCTCGGAGGCGCACTCACAACTCTTCTGAATCGACGATCTAAGGTGCCTGACTCTGCACTTGCTGCTGAAATTGAGCAAACATATCCGGTCCTTAAAGAACGGCTGTTAACCTCTGTTGAGCTCGCACCAGCAATGGGGATTGCAGCCCAAACCGGATCCTTCTCCGTTCCAATGATCGCATCTCTTATTGAGGAGACGCGAACTATCGCAGCCAGCCTCGATTTTAGCAGAGCGGTCAAGACTTTGTCACTGCGCAGAGCGTCAACTGCTGCCGCTCTAACCATTTTATTGTTGATCATCCAGATTGGCGCCTCACCAGAAGCATTTTCGATATGGCTAAAGCGCATGGCGTCGCCTCGTGCCGATATCGCGCCATTTGCCCGTACTCGCGTTTGGATTACGCCGGAAGTCAACATTCTTCCGCGCGGTGAAAATTTAAAAGTACAAGTTACAACACGCGGTGATTACGCTGCTGGCTGTACTCTGGAATACCACATGGAAGGTGATTTGCCTTCGAACTGGAAAAAATTATCTGAACAAGCGTACTCGAAAATAAAAGATAGTTCTGAACAGGCATTTAATTTTCGTATTCCAGCTCTCAATAAAAATATTTTACTTCAGGCAAAAGCAAATGATGGTGAATCTAACCAGCGACAGGTGGAAGTCGAGGATCGCCCGACACCGCTTAACTTTATTCAGCATATCCATTTTCCTGCCTATATGCACCGTTCTTCTCAGCAGATAACTGAATCGACTGGAAATGTAGGAGCACCTGTAGGATCGGTGGTGGAGATAACCGCCTCAGCCAATAAACCGCTTAAAACGGCCCTGTTTACTCAGTTAAATGGTGCAGATAAATCCTGGCAAATATCTGGCATCAAGGCAAGCGGTGCTATCACAGTAGTCAAGAATGGCAGCTATCAACTCAAACTAACAGATACCCGCGGATTTGATAATCCTAATGCACCTCACTATCAGATCATCGCCCAGCCTGATCTCTCCCCTCAGGTGCAAATCGATCAGCCCGCAGCGGACATTGACCTTGTGCCAAACGGAAGGCTGCCACTCACGGCACATGCTACGGATGACTATGGAGTGGCTGGAATGGGGCTTGTGTTCGAACGGCAAAAAGTCGACCCGGTTGAAGGGGAACGAGTCCCGATGCATAGAATGTCGCACAGCACTCTGGCGCTGCCCGGCACTTTTGGATCTCCGCAGGCATCGATCTCTACGCGATGGAATATAGCTTCATCTGGTGCGCGTCCCGGCGAAGTGCTCCATTACGAAGTCGATGCCCATGATAACGATACTCTGCATGGCCCTCATATTGGCCGCTCCCAGGCGTACAATATCCGCATCGTCACACTAATTGAGATGCAGAAACGTCTTAAATCACAGCTGGATGATGAGGCTCGCGCCCTACAGCAGCTGCAACAGGATCAAAGCGCAGCACAGAATGCACGTAATGCCGCTGCTTCCAAGCCGACAACTGCTGCTGTCTCCCGGGCACAGGAAGCGCAGCAGAATGCAGCTCAAGAGGCTAGATCGCTTACCGAAAAACTCAAGCAGCTTACAACCCAGCTTGAAAACAACGGTTTGAGTACAGATTCCGAAAGTAAACGACGAGATATGGCAGGAGAAACACTACAGAAACTCGCAGATCAGAAGATGCCGGCAGCCGCGGAAAGCATCAAACCGAAACAACCCATGACGGAAGCCACAAAAATCCAGACTGATATTCAGCATGATCTCAATAGTGTGAAACAACTCCTGGCGCGCCCCCCCACACCCGAACAACTTGCACAAGAGACCGCCAGACTGGCTCAGGAACAGCAGAGGCTTGCAGAGAGTGCTCGTAATCTGGGTGAAGATATGCGGGCCCATGAGCTTGAAGGAGGCAAAAAACCTCTGAGCGCTGACCAAAAAAGTAATCTGCAGGTGGAGCGAAATCAACAGGCAGAGACCAATGCAGCCACTCAAAAACTGCAGTCTCAGCTTGAGCGTGCTGCATCTGATGCCCGGGAACATGGCAATAAAGATGCTGCTCATGCGCTGGAAAAAGCGGCTCAAGCTCTGAAAGATGGCGCCGTGGGAGCGCACCAGAACTCAGCACAGAAGAGCCTGAGTCAGAATCGTCCAACAGCAGCCGCTCCGGAGCAGGATCGTGCTGCTGTGGCACTTCAAAAAGCCTCCGAGGAAGCTCAGGCCGCCGCACAGTCCTCGAGTCAGCCCGAGTCGCCTACTGCCGCCGCTGACAAACTCGAACAGGAATCTCAGCGCCTCAAAGAGATGGCAGATTTACAAAAACAAGTTGCCAATAAAACAGAGCAAAATCCAGGTCAGGCGGAAAGTAAAAACCTGGCAAAACAAGAACAGTCGTTAGAGAGACAGGCCGCACAAGAGAATAGCGCACTGCGAAGTTCACCTTCTGCACAAAAGTCTTTGCAGAGCGCTAAACAGAGTCTGAATCAGGCAGGGAAACAGCTCAGCAAACAGAATTCCAATGGAGCAAAATCACCAGCACAGAATGCGGCCCAGCAACTGCAGAAGGCATCTCAACAGGCTGCCTCGGATGCCCAACAGATGCGTCAGCAACAGGCAGCACAGGAGATGCAGGAGCGTGTTGAACGGCTGGCGCAGATTCAAAGAGGGCTGCTACAGGCGACTCAGAGGGTTCAGACTATTCGAGAGCAAAAACAGGTGACCAAAGATACGGCAAGAGAGATCGGTCAGTTGGGTGCCCGTCAGGAATCCACAGAACAGCAGACTCGCGAACTTTCAAAAATGTTTCCCTCGCCAGCTTTCCAAAAGGCGATGAATATGGCGGCGAACCAGATGCACCCGGCATCTCTAAATTTGGGAGTTTCCCAGCCTGATACAGGGCCACAGACACAAGCCTCCCAGCTTCATGCTGCTCAGACACTTGAGACCATTACGCAGGCATTGAAGGAACAGGCAAAAGGTGGTAAGCCAACTGAAGCTGGCCAGGATCAGCAGGGAGATCAGCAGCAGGGAGGAGGATCTCCTCAAGAATCCCAAAAAGCAGCAGCGCTGGGCGATCTCATGCTCTCCCGAGGAATTCAGCAGCAGTTAAAGGATGATACTAACGCGCTTGATCGTGCTCGTGCAAAAGATCACGATGGACAGCTGACCAATACGCAAAAACGTGAAGCTAACCAGCTCTCAGAAGCGCAAAAGGATAATGCGAGTATTGCTAAGCAGGCAGGGGAAAATCTACGAGATGTCCCGGGTCTTTCAAACGATATCAACGAGTCTACGAAACAGATGGAACAAGCATCTCGTCAGCTCTTCCAGCAGCAGACCGGGCTTCCCACTCAGCAGACTCAGGCAGATGCCCTACAGAAACTAGATCAGGCAGTGAAAAAAGCGCAGCAGGCAGCTGAGCAGGAGCAGCAGAAATCCCAACAGCAGTCATCGAGCCAGGGTACGCCCCAACAGGCACAGCAAAGCGGGCAAGGACAGCCCAAACCTTTCTCCAGACTTGAGCAGACAAAACGAGGAATGACTGGAGCGCCTTCTGTTCGCACTGGCAAAGGATTTGCTGCGCTTAACCCCCGGTCGCAGCGCTCCCTTCAGGATGGCCAGCAGGAAAAAGTGCCTATCGAGTTTCAGGATTTGGTACATCGATACTACAAGTCGCTTGCTCAAAAAGGGAAATGACAAATACGGAAAATTCGCGAGCTATCTGCAAACATTCTGCTAATGTCGATGCCAGCTTGCGTTTTTTTAAACAGACAGAGTAAAATAAATTATTGATAAGTGAATTATCACAACCCCACTGTCCGCACGTTGTCAATTCCTTCCCTGAGTCTGATTGAAAGAGCTGCTGAGATGAAAAATCGTACTTCGATCTATACACTCCTGAGTATCCTTTTTGCTGTGTCTGTATTAGCTAGTGCCACCGCGTTCCAGACCGGATATAAGACTTCTCCCTCGGATTGGGTTCATGCTCATCTAAATGCGCCCGGCCTCTGGATCACCGATATCTGCGTCATATTTGCACTCGTATGGATGAGTTCGTACGCTAGAGCGGATGGTATGGTACGTCTGCAGGCTGCCGAACTCCGACGTCTGCAGGAAGAGTATCAGAAACAGCTCGAGCAGATGATCTCTGCCACAGAGGAGCTCGGCCGTCAGAACGAAGAGATGGATAACCAGAATAGCGAATACAGTGAACGAATAGCTCAATTGGAAAGAGAGACACTGGAAAAAGAGACAGCTTTCGAGATGGAAGCGCGACGACTTACCGAACAGACTTTTCATGCACTGCAGGGTCAGATAGAAGCAAATTCAAGGCAGATGGAAGCGGTGAATATGGCGATGCAGTATCAGCGAGCAGGTCTGCAGCAGCTTGGAAATGAGATAAAAGTCCTTTCAAAAGAAACAATGCAGCCACTCCCGATGCTTACTACTTCACATGCCGAAAGCCCAATGCCCCAGTTAGAATCTGGAGACAAAGATCCAGAGTGGAATGAGTTCTTCCCAGATGAGGCAGTGGTGAGCAGTAGTACCGATACTGCTCAGATTCTCCAGCACTGACATCATGTCCGACACAGAATCGACACTGCACGAAGTGATTCTAGCGCTACAAGAGACATCTCTCATTGAGATGGCGGAGTGTGCACTGTGCAAGCTGGTGGCACGTAGTGTCTCACGCAGTATACATACCCTTGCTGCCGAGTTTGTAAATGATACCCAAACTAGAATCAAGCTCCGCGAATCGCGTGGCTTTTGTTCCGGGCATTCCCGATTAATTTTGGATCATTTAGACCCCGTGGCTGTTTCTATCCTGTATTTAGATCTGACCGAAGTGACTCACGATCTATGGTCTGGAATTAGAAAACCGGTTAATACTCCACGTTTGTTCGGAAAAGCTGCCAAGGCTGCGAGCTGTCCGCCATGCGTGACCGCAAATGAAGCATCGCTAAGATTCTGTGGTGCACTTGCAGCAGCACTCTCTCAAGCGGATGTATGGAATGCTGTAGAATCGAATCGATGGATTTGCGTCTCTCATTCAGAACTTATTCAAAAACTTGCCAGACCGCCAGAATCTCAACGACTGAGATTACTTGAGATGAAGAATCTAAAAAACCTGCAGGCAGAACTTGAAGAGATAATTCGAAAGAACGACTATCGATTTCGAGGTGAAGTTTGGGGCAAAGAAAAAGATGCCTGGATTCGAGCAATTAATAAATTGAAACGCCCATCAGAATAGATTGATGGGCGTTTTGGCAAGGGCGTGAAGTATAAATTCTATTCGTTTCGATTGAGCTGTTTCGTATCTCCGTTCGTCCTCGATAGATTTTTGACAAATCCAGTATTATGTACGCCTGCTTTGGACGATGCTGCCACGTTACTCTTACCCGTAACAGGTATTGGTGCGAGCTCTCGATTCATCATAAACCAACCTGTTCCCAGTGCGACCAAAATCGATATTGAACAGACTACTAGAACGACTTGAACTGGAATTCTTTTACGCATATTGGTCCCTCCAAAAAAATGCATAGATATCAATAATCTGACTCAATGATATCTATGCAGCATATCCTTATTTAAGTACCATTATTTCTGAAAATCCCAATCTGGGCGGAACTGCTGCGCATGGCAGCCTCCTATTCCATCAGTCCAGAGATATCCCGGGCCTACTATCGGAAAATGATTCGTATCGTAGTAGGGATACGGATCAGTCAGATCGTCAGTCTGATTCACTGGATTGGCTGGATCAGAGTCGGTAGACATACCCTGTCGTCGGAATTTAGCATGTCCATCAGAGATTACATAATTCATTCCGTTGGTATGCACCCATGCTGTACCGAAATTATATGTATCCTGGCCATTCACAGAATTCGTTGCAACAAAACTGATGACGCCGTTTGTAGTAGAAAAAGTATCTCCGCAAGTGGTGCTCGGCGGGACATAATGGCATGGTGAATTAGGATCTGGACAGTAGAGTTTCGGTGCGCTGCTGGAAGATCCTGCGGGGCTTGCCTTCCCAAAGCCTTCCCAAAGCATAGGAAGTGAACTAGGGGCGGCGATCTCTGAAAAAGTAAGCGACATTAGCAGCCCATTGTAGGTATAGGTTATATCCGACCATGCTTTGAGCGGAGTATCGTAGGAGTTACCATCAAGCTTCACTTCTGGAGAGGATGGGCATTTGTAAATCGCATCACTTTTGATGTATGGCCGGCAGGAATTTGCCCAGAATGCTGCCATCAATCTTTTGTAATTTGGCCCGTTCCCCTGCCAATCCTCTGGGACATCCTGATAGAATAAAGTTGCCCAGCCAACAGCAGGATGCCACCCATAAGCAAGTGGAAATGTTTCGTCATAATCCTGAGAGTACATCAGCAGGCCAAGGCCGATCTGCTTGGTATTGGAGAGACAAGATATTCCACGCGCCTTTTCACGGGCTTGTGCAAAAACAGGAAAGAGGATGGCGGCGAGTATAGCGATAATCGCTATGACAACGAGAAGTTCGATGAGCGTAAAAGCTCTGCGGTTGTAAGCTGGCATAGGTTTCCTCCCAAAACATAAGAGTGTACTTGTGCTTGAGTATGAACGAGATGCCCTCCAACAAAAAAATAAAAAAAAGAATTAGAAATACTATATCACATTTCTACGATATTTGCAACACGACTATTTCACTTGCCCTCCTGCCCGTAAGTGCTGCAGAACAATCTGCTCAATCGGCATACTGGATGCTGCACGCAGATAATCGACCCCATACCGGTGAGAAAAACTTTCGATTTCACCACAAAACTGCTGGAATGCTTGAACATATCTTTGCTGGAGTTGCGGATTGACACTCATCTCCTTGGATTCGCCAGTCTCGCTATCTATGATTCTTAGATCACCTAGCAGCGCGGGTTTGATTTCGTCTTCTGACAGAGTTTGAATTAAGGAAACCTGAAAACCTCTTGCAAGCAGCGCTTTCACACCTGCCTGCCATGAGGAATCAAAAAAATCGGAAAATACGATTGCCACTCCCTTGTGTTTTACCGTAGAGGCATATCTTTTTAATGCAGAGGAAAACGAGGTATTTCCACCTGCCTTCAGATTTTCGAGATAAGAAAAGAATGGAAGCACACCTCCCTTTCCGCGCTGGGTTGGCAGAGCACGGCCAAGCTTTGCAGAATAGGGCTGTACGCTTACTCGATCGTAGTTTGAAAGGCCTATATATCCTAGGGCGGCTGCAAGCTGGATAGCGAACCTGAATTTGGTTGGCTCACCAAATCTCATGCTTTCACTCGTATCGATCAGCAAAGAGAGAAACAGATCTTCCTCTTCGACGAATAACTTTAAGAACATCTTGTCGAAACGCGCTGCGAGATTCCAATCGACATAGCGTAGATCGTCACCAAGTCCGTATTCACGATAGTCTGCAAATTCGATACTCGTACCGCGTTTCAGCGATTTTTTTTCGCCTTTCATCTGACCAGCGAATGGCCGCCTAGTGATGATGGAGAGTTTCTCTAGCTTTTTTAGAAATGCCGCATCTAGAATTCGGTTAGAATCGTTTGTCACTTGCACTCTCCACACCCGTGCACTGAATCAACTACAAAAATATTCAGTGGGACTATTTTTCACTATCCATTTAACTGCCCGAATTTGCGTCCGGTATTTCTATGAGAAATGATCCTTTAGAGGATTCATCGATCGTATTTATCACTCCAATTTAGTCCTTGAATGAGTCTACAGGGGAAACGTTCTCATTTGCTATGGCTTAACGGATGCTATGAAAACGTTCATATAGCACATCAAGAGTTATTCATCAGTAGTTCACTTTTATGCAACCTCTGACGTTACCACCTGTTCCAATTGGGGGGGTATCGTACTCATTGGTTGTCTCCTTGAATTAAAATCGGAAATATTATAATCTTAACATATTATACTACTCTTCGGGCTAGTAGGCAAAATGCTTATAGACTAATCATTCCAATATTCCCCATACTGAAAACTTATGAGGTTATTGCAAAACTAAAATCTACAGAGGTAATTGCAAAAGTCAGTGTGTACGCATATTTCAGCCCTCACCCCCCGACCCCCTCTCCCAAAAACAGGAGAGGGGGAGCTTTAAATCGTTGGTCTGCACATTACATACAAGTAAGTGATGAGCTTCTAGTGAGATCAAAACTTAATATCATACTGGCAAACCCATACTCGATTCTCCCCCTCTCCAGTTTTTGGGAGAGGGGGCAGGGGGTGAGGGGTGAAATATCCGTATATATCCGACTTTTGCAATTACCTCATATCTGTTTGGAGGAAGATTTCAGAGTTTAGATGAATAAGGGACTGATAAAGTTAATAAATCTCTTGAGGAAATCGTGATGATAAATCTTGCTGTGGTTGGCTGCGGAAATATGGCGAGTGAACTCGCAAAAAGGTCTGTGGATACCGGACGTGCAAATATAGCTGCCATACACGATCCCAATCCGGATAATTTAAAGAAACGCTGTGAAGAGTTCAGCGCGGATCCCGTAACAGATATTAACAACCTGCTTGGACGCGCGGACATAGATGCCTACTTAATTGGTTCGCCAGGGTATTACCATCACGAAAATGTACTTACACTTGCAAAAGATGGCAAACCGATCTACTCAGAGAAGCCACTTAGCACCACCGTACCACTCTGTAACGACATGATTGCTATCTGCAAACAGTATGGCGTAAAGCTGTTTGTTGGCCAGGTACTGCGGCTCTTTCCACTTTTCTGGAAGTCGAAAGAGATTATAGATTCCGGAGTGATAGGTTCCGCAAAGCTCTGTTCGGTGACTCGAACTTCCCGAGGCATGCACTACCAATCTGGATGGCGCTCCAGTCTTAAGGAATCTGGGGGGCCTCTGCTGGAAACACATTCCCATGAACTGGACTATCTTATCTTTCTGCTCGGAGCGCCAGAAAGTGTCTATGCTCAGGGGTTAAACCTCAACGGCTTTGGTGATTACGTGGAATCGATGTTCGTACAGATCAAATTTCTGGGTGGTGGAATAGGCCTAATGTATGGCAGCAACGCTTCGCCGGTAGGTGATTATCGAGTGTATATACAGTGCGATTCTGGAAATATCGTGCATGGTGGATTTGGTGGTGAACTGAAATATCAGTCGTTCTCGGATGAAAAACCGACAATCGTTCAAAAGTCTGAATTTGAAAATGATCTCAACCCGTATAATCGAGAATTAATTTCCTTTTTTGACTGGATTGAGAAAGATACTCCACCGCTCTTTACAGGCGAGACAGGCAGAGCGAACGTCGCCATCGCCGATGCCGCCTACAAGTCGATTGAGACAAGCAGTATCGTGAAGATCTGATACGGCGCGCCGGGAGGATTCTACCCGTATATATGCGAACTGCTATTCAGTTAAACCCCAATAAGATTGTCAACTATTTTACTTTTCTAAGGAGAACAAAATGTCGAGTATATTAGGCCGTGCTGCGATTCTGGTAGAGCCCGGAACACCTGCCGTAGTAGAGGATATTGAGATAGAATCACCCGGCCCTGGCGAAGTTATGATCCAGTTAGCGGCCAGTGGGGTGTGCCATACCGATCTGACCATTAAAAATCTCAAAGGGAACGGAATGCCTTTCCCGATTGTGCTGGGGCACGAGGGTTCCGGCTGGGTGGAGCAGGTGGGTGAGGGGGTTACTCATCTGGTGAAAGGAGATCCTGTGGTCATTGCTTATCGCGCCCCTTGTGAACAGTGCCCTGCATGCCGCAGGGGTGATCCGCGGCACTGTTATGCGGCTCTCAAACCGAAGCAGAGGATCCATCGAAAAAAAGATGGTGCGCTCTGTTCGCAGGTTTTGAGATGCGGCACTTTTAGCACACATACGGTGGTTCATAGCAAGGCTGCTATCAAAATGCCAAAAGAGATGCCTCTGGAGAAAGCCTGTCTTATTGCCTGTGGTGTTGTGACGGGTGTCGGCGCTACCTGCAACACCACCCAGGTGTGGCCAGGAGCGCGAGTGGCCGTGATCGGCTGTGGCGGAGTGGGACTCAGTGTCATCCAGGGTGCGAGGCTCGCCCATGCGAGCATGATCATCGCGGTTGATGTCAATCCGACGAAACTCACCTGGGCTAAGCAGTATGGAGCGACGCATGTGGTGAATGCGAAAGATGGCGATCCGGTGGCTGCTGTTCGAGCGCTCACCGAGGATGGCTGGGATGGGGGTGTAGAGTTTTCGTATGAGGCCACGGGTATTCCAGCCTGTATTGAGCAGGCAGTCAAGATGCTTTCATACAATGGCACTGCCACAACGATTGGCTTCCCGGCAACCAGTGATAGTGTCAACCTGAATCTAGGAGACATGTCGACTGGAGTTTATTGGAATAAAGCAGGACTGCGTGTCTGCCATGCGGGTGATACACTTCCCTCGCACGATTTCCCGCTGCTGGCACAGTATTACCTCAATGGCCAGCTAAATCTGGATGGCATGGTGACCCGAGAGATCACTTTAAATGATGTAGAAGCCGCGTTCCACGAAATGGAAACAGGCGATGTGATTCGATCGGTGATTAGAATGTAATGTTTCACTTGCTGAATAGTTACTGCTAGTTGTAACTATTCAGTATGAATTTTAGTTAGAATTTATTACACCTCCTCAAGTTGACCGCCTGAAGTATAACCCGCCGTCATCACCGAGCCGACTGCTGTAAGCCCATTTTCGGCATCGTAGGTCATCGAGGTGCCAGAATAGGTTGTCGGGTTGCCGTTGTTATCGTATGTGTTTGCGGTATTCTGATTCGAACTATTGTATATTCTGGTGACCCCTTTGAAAGTCGTAGCGTTACCCGCCGTATCGTAGCCGAATGTGTTTGTATATCCGGTTGGGAAGCCTGGGGGTGTTCGGGTGGACTGTTCCTGCGTTATTTGGTCTTTATTATCGTAGGTGAAATTAATCGTTCCCGAATACGACGTATTGCCCGGTAGGTTGGCGGTCTGGGTGGTCAGGCTGCCAACACCGTCGTGGCTCATGCTGGAGAACTCTGATAGAAGCGTGTTCAATGGATACACACGATGCGCCAGATCGGTGATCTGCCCGAGAGCATTATAGGTGTAGGCGGAAAGCTCCGTACTCCCCATCTGCTGTTTCCAGAGCCAGTTGTTATCCAGATATGTCCAGGCTATAGCTTCAGAGGCGGGATTGGTGAGGCCCGTCAGCCTGCCGGCGCCATCGTAGGTGTACGTAAAACTGCCGGAAGGAGTATTCATACTCGATCGGCTGCCATCGTTATTGAAAGCGTACGAGACAGTCTTTGCGCCAGTCAGCCCGGTATAGGTGGTCGTATTACAGTAGGCAGTATTATTATCATCATAGATGTAGGAGTAGCTGCCCGCGCCATCTGTTTTCGCGGTAACCCGTCCGAAAGCATCATATGTGAACGCCGCATTGATGCCCGTTGAGGCGGGATAAGAGATAGCCGTCAGAGCATCGTGTGTAGAATAAGTGGTATCGTTGTAAGTGTAGTTGGTGACGACACCTCGCCCGTCCGTACGCTGAGTGGTATTTCCCAAATTATCATATACATACTGGAATGTATGCGTATCAGGATAGGTGACCTGAGATAGATATCCCGCCTGATTATAGGCATAACTCGTGCTGTGGCTGTTTCCATCTGCAAGAGTTTTGGTTCGGTATAGCCCATCATAAGTGTAGCCAACCGGTTCGACACTTTCGCCGCCCACAGAGCTGCTTTCACCTTCCAGGCCATAAGCGCCGGTTGTCTGTCGTACTGCGGTACCGCTCTCGTTATATACGGTCGTCGAACTGCTCAACCCACCGACATATTGATATGCAGCCAGATTCGTACCGTGCCCGATACCTGTCTGCCCGGTGGCTGGCAGGGTAGTAAGAAGCGGCTGGTCAGCGAGGTTGTAGGTCTGATCTGTTTCGTTCCCAACTGCATCGATGGCAGTTGCCGTAAGCCCGCGAGTAGTATAGGTCAGATGGGAAGCGTGACTGAGATTATCGGTAATCGTTATTGGCTGCCCGAAGCTTCTATCGTAGCATAAGTGAACGTAGTGGTCTTCGAGGTCACCGTCCCATTGCCTGGAGTAACGACGGTCAACACATCGCCTAATGTAGAGTATATATAGGTAGTCGTAACCGTACTGCCAGAAGTAACTCCTGGTGTAGGAGTGGTTACAGTAAGTACATTGCCGTTGGAGTCGTAAGTGTAGCTTGTTGCAGTCTTGCTGCCCTCTTGTACACTTGTTAATTGGCCTAATGGGAATGCTGTGTAGTTGTGTATAGGTGGTGATAATACCTGTGGCAGAAGTGGTAGTAAGAGGATTTCCGTACACATCCCACGTAGCTGAGGTTACGTTTCCCAGCGCGTCGGGTGTTGAAGAAGGCCTATATGGATCGTTAGTGCTGCCGAAAGTCTTCGTAGCTAATATATTATTATTGTTCGCGGAACCATCCACCGATGCATTAGTTCGGGCGGTTTCACTTATATTGGAATCAAATCCGACGGTATATCGGTAGATAGTTCCGGAAATGTCTGATATCGTGACTTTGGTATGATTGGCATCTACCACCGAATAAGTACGAGTATTTCCATTTACATCGACTATGCTGAAAACATAGCCGGTATTCGCTGTATAGTTGATGGTTGCAGTGCTGCTGCCCGTACCTGTCGGTGATGGCACAGTTATGGTGTGCAAAAATGGTAGATTCTCATTTTCTTAATTTAAGATATTCTGATAGCCGTAGGCATACCTATCAGGCGGGCTGCTTGTCCCTGTGGCAACTATTTGAGAAGCTTGGTCAAGTTCATAATATGAATTAAATCCGGTGTATGTTCCGATATGATAGTAAACACTGCGGCTATACCGGTCGGTAATAGAAGTGATATTTGAATTCGAATCACGGTTGATAGTGAGAAGAGCGCTGCCGTTTTTATCATTGATCGCATTCAGATTTAATCCTGCGTAAGCAAAACTGATCGCATTTCCATTTCTGTCTATAATTTGTTCGATAGGAGCTGTGAAGTTTTGATGATAGTGGATTACATACCACTGTTGGCTGACCCATTTTGTTCTATCAGGGAATGTTATGGTTAAATAATATGCATAATAGGGGCTAAAAGAAATAGTTCTATAGTTCATCTCGACTAGATATGGAGTTCCTGATGCCACAATACAAGTGGTTTTAGGATTAGCAGCTGTTGGGAATGTAGGGCAAGTAACTGCCATAGTCGAGCCATTCGGATACGTTATAGAGATAGGATGTCCGTCAAACATATCTGCAAATACTTTTATATCATAGCTCTGTGCCCAGCTTGTACCAAATCCGTTATAATAATTTCGCAGGCTATTATATACTCTTCCCCAAGAAACTGAAGGTCCGATCGGGTTGTATACATTTAGATCAGGTGCAGGTGTATACTCTTCCTCACCGGTAGCGAGGTTCACAGGATCTCCAGCGGAAGCCCCGGCAGCCATAGAGGGCCCCATACCTCCAGATGAATCTGTCGAGCCGCATGAATTACCGTTTCCACGTGTAGAATCTGGCTTGTATCCGCAAGATGGCGGATTGAGAGGAAGATACTGTAACACATGCCCTTTGAGTGCACTGATAAGTGTAACTTGCTGGAGAACACTCTGCATTTTGGGTAAGTTACCTACAGAAGCTAATTGAACCCCATTTGCCTGATTTGGCATGTTTTGAGCAATATGGGTAAGGGTGTTATCGAGGATGCTGTCTTTAGGAGTGATAGCTACGTAAGCGGTGGCTTCCATTTTATGCCACTGGTTCCAGCTCAGATTAATCCTCCCGCCTGGCCATGGCCCGCAATCGGAACAGAGGTAGGAAACACCTTTCTTATTCGCACGGACAAGAGCCACAAAATGATCATGCTCCACATAGGCGATTAGAGGTTTCGGCAATGAAATTAATCCGTTATCATCTGAAGTAACTGGATGTGCCTGCATACCCATCTTGTGGCCTGCATCGATCACATCGTTCATGTTACTACCCTCGCCATTATGGCGAATGTTGGCGAGGACTGTCTTCTTACTGTAATCGGCATTCAAACTGCGCAAACATGTAGCTAATGCTGCCGCGGCACAGAGAGGATCAATACGAGTTGGTTCGACAATCCCAATCTTCGCTCGCTCTTCATGGTAACCCGCACATGCGGAAGCATGGCGAAGCCATAGCGCACAAGTACGCCGATCAAAACCTGTTAAATGATTTTTTGGTGATAACACATTCTTGAATGCGTCCAGCGAATGACGATATGCACCTTCATAGAAGAAGGCCATTGCCCTATCATATGCGGCCAACGCATGGATTCGATCTTTAATAGGAGTCAGCGCAAGCGCCTTTTCGAAATGCGCGATAGCAGTCTCAGGCTCTTCATCTTGAGCAAGTGCAACCTCACCAAGCCATATATGATTCTTAGCTGTCTCAGTCGGCGATTGCATACCTGTATGAAGCTGTTATTTCCAAGTATTAATCTGAGATTCTGAAATAGCAGTATTTAACTTTGCAACCTTTCCCATCAGAGAAATGGAAGCTTTGACTTTTGGCGTATAATTAAATTTGAAACTATCGGGCAGCGGCTTTAGGCAGTTTGCGTTAGAAGGCGGCGAAAGCTTTGCAGGGTAATTAGTAGCTAATTTTTTTAGTGTAATACCTGGGTTATAGGCGATCTTAGACTTTGCTGGTGGATTTGCAAATGCTGCAAGAGGTGTTGCCATAACAAATGACCAAGCGAACAACAGTGCCATAGATAGTGAAAGCCTCTGCATCCAGTTGTGGGAAGAGGTATTGGATCGCGGCTGGTCAAACGCGGAAAATCCTTTAAAAGGAACTCGTAATTTCAAAAAAACCTGCAAATAGTATTAGGAAAACGATGTTGATGTGGAATCTTACTCAGTATCTTATACTACGTGGAAATTACAGACGGGCATATCAATATTATTTGTTTAAATATTCTAATCAATAAATAATATAAACAAATAATAATGATTAGTAGGATGTCATGAATGAGTAATGCATTTAAGTAGTATAAAATGAATTTCATATTTGTCAATAGGCGTTACAGAATCATTAAATCATCTGTAAAATCATTGAGTGTGTCAAGTGATATTTAGTATCGATTAAATATTATTTAAATGCAGCATCGAAAAAAAAAGTGATTTGGAGACGGAAGTAACTAACATATCAAAGAGGATACTTTCTCCTTGCGGAATCCGAATTTTTGTGCTAATATTTAATATCCCTTTCTACGAGTGCAGGCCAGTTCTGAGAGCGCAGAACAGGAAAGACAACGACTTGTTTAGCCGGATTCGCGAAGATTTTCGAACAGTATTCGCTAAAGACCCCGCAGCACGCACTGTTCTGGATGTGCTGCTCTACCCTGGGCTGCATGCCCTCTGGGCACACCGCACGTCGCACTGGCTTTGGCAGCACGGGTGCAAACTGCCAGCCCGTACCCTATCACAGATCAGCCGGAGCCTCACAGGTATAGAAATCCATCCAGGGGCGACGATAGGCCGAAGATTCTTCATCGACCACGGTATGGGTGTGGTCATAGGTGAAACCACCATAATCGGTGACGATGTACTGCTCTACCACGGGGTAACTCTTGGTGGAACCAGCCTCGCCAAAAAGAAACGCCACCCAACCATCGGAAACAATGTGCTGATAGGAATGGGTGCCTGCATACTTGGACCAATTACCATTGGTGACCACTGCAAGATAGGTGCAAGCGCAGTAGTCAACAAAGACATCCCGCCAAACTGCACCGTCGTTGGAAATCCCGGTCAAATTGTGCGCCAGGATGGTCAGCGTGTCGAGGATGAAGAGAATGCTGTCATGGACGACATCATCAACCGCCTCGACCCATTAGACACAACCATAGCTGAACTCAAAGATCGGATTCAATCTCTTCAGCAGAACAGCTTTCGCATGGAACGTATGATCTGCAGCCTGATGGATAAGGAAGACGATGATTTCTCTCTTCCAAGAAGTTCGAAAAATCACCTGCAGAGCAGTGTGGAACATACCGATCCTTCCATTAGTCAATAGATATGATTCAATCTATTTAATGCATCTTCATTCTGATCCGCCATCATGAACTGAAACAGATATATTATCCTCAATCTATGAACTCAATATCCAGTAACAGGCCGTCAAGCCGGGTTATTACATCTCTATCAGTGGCAGTTGTCGCAGTCCTCACCGTGGCGCTGACCGGATTCGCAAGAGGCAATCAGGGGCATGTCGGTGGAGAGCTAACCATTGGTAACATCTCGCTATCCGGCCATTCGAATGACGAAATTCGTAACCTGATGAAGCAGTTCGCGGATGAAAAAGACCGCGTTGAATTTATATTGAGATTGCCCATCGAATCCGGGTTAAAAAAACGGTGGAAGATTTCAGCCCGCGATTTAGGGCTAGGTATTGATATCGAGAAGAGCCTCACACTAAACGAAAGTGCACAAGATAATGGACTTTTAAACACATTAAAGTCGTGGGTGAATCATAGCCCCGCTACTCATGCTTTGTTGAGTACAACCGTCAATCAGGAAGTATTAGACTCAGTCCTAAACCAGCTTAAAAAATCTGTGGGCAGGCCTGCCAGGAACGCACAGTTTATCATTCTCTCAAAAGGCGGATTTGCTACTAAACACGAACATCCCGGGCTAAGCATCGATACTGGCTCCTCGTCTAAGACGATTATTACAGCTTGGTCAAATTTCATCCAGGATACTCCAGCTGCCCCCACAGTTCAATCTGCTGCACCGTCAACCTCTGGTAAGTTTGCGATTTCTCCTTCAGATAGTTCCTACAGCACCACGACTTCGAGTGGCCAGAATCCAATTGAAATTACACTTACCACGACCCTTACAAAGCCAGAAATCACTAGTAGCGAGCTTAGCAAAATCGATGGTGAGATTGGCGAATACAGCACTCGGTTCGGAGGAACCGGAAAAAGCCGTGGAAGAAATATAGAACTGGCAACTGAAAAAATTAACGGTACTATTTTAAAGCCAGGCGAGATATTCTCTTATAACAAAACCGTGGGGCCGCGAGTGGAGAGCGCAGGATTCGAAAATGCTCCAGTTATCATACATGGAGAGTTAGTCCCGGGAGTGGGAGGTGGAATATGCCAGGTCTCCAGCACACTCTATAATGCGGTATTACTATCGGACCTGAAAATAGTGAACCGATCGCATCACGCCTTTCCTGTGCACTATCTGCCAGCAGGCAGGGATGCTACTGTGGTCGATGGCGCAATCGACTTTAAATTTCAGAACAACACTCCTGTGCCAATCTACATTTCTGCCACATCGCGCCACGGACGGCTTCGTTTCAGGCTTTTTGGTAAGTATACACGCGGGCGGGAAGTATCCATTCAACTGGAAGAGCATACTCTTCAGCCAGTATGGCTTGAAAAGATAGTCGATCAAAACCTTCCTGCTGGCAGTATTCGAATCAAAGACAAGGGCCACAAAGGGCATAGACTAAAAGTTTACAGAGTGGTAAAGGATAATGGGATTGTGATGCAGCACGAGTTCATCTCGCGCGACCATTACAAGCCTTTCCCAAAAATTGTAATCGTCGGCACTCGCACGATGCGAGGCAGCAACGGACTCACTATTTCACCTGTTCCTCAATCCGCATCTCCAACGGGTCAACAAATTCTCCAATAAGCCTGCGCCAACAGGGCGGTTTCTCGGTGAATTTTCGCATACTTCCCTTGTAATCCCATTAGAGCTATTTCTCTGACTTGAAAACTCCCGGCATCAAAAAACAAACGTCTTTCAGACGCGATTCCACCCGCAGGGCGATTGGCCGCAGACCCTCCAGTCAGGTACTTTAGTGCCTGGCATTATGTCGGCGACACTCCAGTCATTACTATTTCTGTGAGTTCAAAACTCCCGGCATCAAAAAACAAGCGTCTTTCAGACGCGATTCCACCCGCAGGGCGATTGGCTGCAGGCCTCCCAGACAAATACTTTAGTGCCTGGCGTATGCCGCAGAGAAATGCATATGAGATTCTAAAGAATTAAAGAGAGGAGCCTTTTGCAAAAGTCTCATAAAGGTTAAAACACTCTTCACGCCCTCACCCCCCATCCCCCTCTCCCAAAAACAGGAGAGGGGGTGACTATGACATGGGGTTTTCAATATTATATAGGGTTTTGATCTCACTATAAGCACATATCTCGCGAAATGGGAGATAGGAAACCAACGATTTAAAGCTCCCCCTCTCCGGTTTTTGGGAGAGGGGGATGGGGGGTGAGGGCTGGAATATGTGTTTGCACTGACTTTTGCAATTACCTCAGAGTTTAAATGAATTTCTGCGATTCTTATTTTTCCCCTGTATTTCTCTGTGCGCTCTGTGTCTTTGCGGTTTAATTTCTTTACGAAGGTATTCGTTAACGTAACGCTTATGGAGGTCTGGGGTGAAGAAAAGATCGAATCGAAGCAAAAATATGCACACTCTCTCACAATATGGTAGAATACCCCTGAAGCAGAGTATCGTCTTTTGTTCCTAATGTCAGTAAGGTGGGGAAACGAGGAGAGTGTTGTCGCTCATTAAATGGAAGGTAATGCTGTTAATGCTAGTGGCTGTGGCTGCTGTTTCCATGGGAGAAGCAATGCTTTCAAAAGGGATGCGCAGCACTGGCCAGATATCTGGCAGTCTCTGGAATCAAATCACCGGCATTGTGACAAATGTGCACGTCATCGGGGGCACAATGCTGATGATGGCCTTCTATCTTCTCTATATGCTCGCACTTAGATGGGCCGATCTGAGTTTTGTACTTCCCATTACAGCCCTTTCCTACCTGCTTGGGGCGTTTCTCGCCAGAAGTTATCTAGGGGAGACTGTCACACCTACACGCTGGATTGGCGCGGCAGTCATCACTTTAGGAGTGGTAATCGTTGGCATCGGCGAAGCTGGAGCAGCACACAATCCATGAACATTCCCTGGCACATACTGCTTATTCTGCGCACACTTTTAGGCATTGGGCTGATCGCATTTTGTGGCTATACCGTTTCTGCAATGTGGGGAGCATGGCAATGGAGACACGCTTTCCAGCCTCTCAACCCCAGGTGGACTCCGGCAGTAACCATTTTTAAACCCGTATGTGGTGTGGATGCAGAGGCCTACGACAACTTCGCATCATACTGTAAACTCGACTATCCAACCGGTCGATTTCAGATTCTGTTTGGGGCGCTCGATGAGGATGATCCTGCAATCGATCTGATACATCGTCTTCAGCGGGAGAACCGTCATCTTGATATTGGTATAGTAGTTGGCACACCGAGATTAAGACAGGGAAACAACCTCAAAGTCTGTAACCTGCTAAATATGGAGAGCCAGGCAAAATACGATCTTTTCGTACTGTGCGACAGCGATATGCGAGTAAAATCAGACTATCTCCGGCGCATCACTGCTCCTTTCGAACCGGGCGCTGCCCATAGCAAAAGTCGTACTACTGCTAGTACGACCTCTCTGCCTGTGGGTATGGTAACTTGCCCATATCGCGGCTGCAGAGTACATAGCATAGCGGCAGTGCTCGAATCTCTTGGTATCGGGGCAGATTTTATACCGAGTACTCTGGTAAGCCGCGCCTTCGAAGGAGTCTCCTTTGCTTTAGGATCTACTATTGTGGTACCTAGAACAGTGCTCGCCGAACTTGGTGGATTTGAAAACCTTTTAGACGAACTTGCGGACGATTTTCTTCTGGGTAACGGGGCTTCTCAAGCTGGCTATGAAGTAGTAATTTCAGATTATGTGGTCGACGATGTTTTGGGTCGGGAGAGTCTCTTACGGATGTGGGCACGCCGGCTGCGCTGGGCACGAACGGTGCGTGCGTATCGCCCTGTTGGCTATATCGGCGCAGGAGTTCTCCACGGCATCGCGATCTCCACAGCTTTCTTAATAGCTATGCAGTTCAGTTTAGCGGGATGGATGGTGCTGTTTGCAACGGTCATTATTCGTGTTTTAAGCGCTATTTGCATCACGAAGGTATGGACAGATGATCCCAATGTACTTCGATTCTGGCCTCTGCTTCCACTGAGTGACCTGATCACTTTTGCCCTCTATCTCGCGAGCTTCCTTGGCAACAGAATAACATGGCGAGGCGTTTCGTTTAAGCTGCTCCCCGGAGGCCGAATAGAGCGCCTCACCCCGAACTAATATCCCGTAAAACGAAAAGAAGTGAGATATAATGAGCCAGAAGTGGCTAAAGAACACACTACTCTGCTTTCTAATTATTAATGGTCTGTTCATCCTGCGGGGAGTGCAGATCCGGCATCATCCCCCTGAACTCAAGATCACATTTTTAGACGTGGGCCAGGGTGATGCGGCAGTAGTAGAATCCCCTTCTGGAAAAGTGATGATTATCGATACTGGTGGTCTCCGGCATGATGGGGATACGGAAGGCAGGAAGGTGGTCGCTCCCTTTCTCCGTTCGGAAGGGATTAATCATGTAGATGCTATCCTGCTCACACATCCTCATGCAGACCATATTGGTGGTGCAGTAGATCTGATAGACCGGTTCTCTGTAAGTGAACTGGCAGACAATGGGCAGGATGCAGAAGTGCCACTGGTTGCCGGTATCCTGAAAGAGGCTCAGTCGCATGGAGCGATCTATCACCGTGCGACACGCGGAGACACATTCGATTTCGGCGACGGGGTACAGGCTAAGGTTCTTGAACCTTCTGGAGAAACCTTGCAGCGGAGTGAGAATAATGCGAGCCTCATGATTAAGATCGAATATGGTAAAACTTCCTGCTTGATGACAGGTGACGCGGAACTGGGAGAAGAAGAGGCACTGGAACAGACTGGAGATTCACTGCGAAGTGAGGTTCTAAAAGTGGGTCATCATGGCAGCCGTACTTCGACTTCCGAGAAATTTCTGAACGCAGTCCATCCAAAGTTCGCAGTGATATCGGTTGGAGTTCGAAACTTGTACGGACATCCAAGCATGGAAGTAACTGATAGGCTGCGAAGTATTGGCGCAGCAGTATTTCGCACAGACAAAAACGGCGCGGTCACCTGCAGGTCTGATGGCCTGAGTTTCCGCGCCGCCACCACGATTCCATGAAAGAAGCTGTGTGCTGCATTCTTAATTTACAGGTTTGCCATCCACAAACTGGTGCTCACTCTTTTCCTGGGAAAACTTTATTTTCCAGGTTTTTCCAGATTTCACCCATGTATCGACACTGACTGCATCTACAGTTGCGCTCATTGGTTTTTTAGTCTGAGGATTTGCGATTGAGATGTCGGTATGTCGCGACACGGTAGCGAATGCTCTGTTTCCCTTCATACTGAATTTCTGAACAGTGGTTTTATCTGAAATCTTCTGCGCCGACATCAGCATGCGCGGCACTACCTGTTTAATACTGCTAAGAGTCAGTCGCTCCCCTTTTTTGGTGTTCTGAGTGAAGTCAGCGCTGTAGTTGATGAACATCTGCTTTACATCCTTTTTCTCGACCGCTCTATTTTCGGCATAGTACGCCGCCTGAATTGTCTTTTGGACTTCCCCACTCGAATCCGCCATAGCATTCATGCATCCGAATAGCAGACTCCCTGCCGCTGTAACCATTACTACATTACGTATCATAAGCCTCACTCCTTATTTTTGATCTCGAAATTCATTATTTGTGAATTACTACTCAGTCAACTATTTCGGTAATCCATGAGCAACTCTTCAGGTGTTCAAATTGAAAATTATTTGAACTTTATTCACGATAGCCTTTTGCAAATTCCTCGCGACTCTTCCATTTCGAATCAATTTCAATCTTTTTTTTAAACAGGCTGAAGATGATCAGGACTCTGCCCGATAATAAGTAGGGAAGGATCGCGTGCTCCAATTCTACTGGAATTTTGAACACGAGACAGCATCTATTCCCAAGCTTCCCATACCCCTGAGCATCGGGCCGACTAACTCCACACAGCCCTGAGGCAGCACTTGGTGAATACGCTTTCTCAATAGCCGAACTCCTAGATGGAATATAGATTTCTATTCACCTTCCAAAGCGGCACCCGCCGACTACCACATCGCCGCTCCACCGAGCTGAGGAACAGCATTGGCAGAAATACTTTCCCAGTCCGAAATCGAATCACTTCTCTCCTCACTTTCTGATGGAGATGAGACCGCATCAGCACCTGCTTCTACTCCTGCTGGAAAAGCCTCTGCAAGCGCTTCTTCGGGGAGCAGCAAGATGCTTACATCTGTAAAACGCGACAACAAAGCGCTCGTTGCATACGAAGTATACGATTTCCGTCGTCCGGATAAGTTCGCTAAAGATCAACTACGTACTTTGCAGATGCTACACGAGACATTTGCCAGGCTGTTTGCTTCTTCTCTTTCAGCGTATCTCCGTGTGCCTGTGCATGTCGATCTTGTTTCTGTAGAACAGATCCCGTACGATGAGTATATGCGCTCGCTTACCAGCAGTATCATCAATGTGTTCAGCATGGCGCCTCTAGCTGGCCAGGCAATTCTTGAAGTAGAGTTTAATATCATACTCTCCATGATAGACCGCCTGCTTGGAGGTCCTGGCAGCATGGTTAAAAACTCTACCAACCTGACGGATATCGAACGTGCGCTAACGGAAAGTATTATCAACCGGGCGCTTAAAGAGTTCCACACTGCATGGGAAGGAATTGCCCAGTTTTCTCCAAAACGCGAAGTCATGGAGACACAGAGCCAATTTGTCCAGATAGTACCACCAAATGATGTCGTGGTATCTATTCTGTTCGAAATCAAAGTTGGTGACCTTCGCGGTGCAATGAGTTTCTGTATTCCCTATCTCCTTCTCAAACCAATCACATCTAAGCTTAGCGCCCAGAGATGGTTTTCGAATAACGTCAAGAAAAACACCGGTAAATACGCCGGAGTTCTCGCGCGACGCTTGGAGAAAACATCGGTGATGTGCACGGTACGCCTTGGTGGTACCACTCTGAATGTAGAAGAGCTGGTCAATCTGAAAGTAGGAGATGTAGTAACGCTAGACCAGAATCAGAATGATGAAGTGGATATTCTGATTGGTAATCATGCTAAATTCCAGGGACGCCCAGGGATACGTGGAAAAAAACTTGCTGTTCATGTAAATCGAATTAGCAGATCAAATGATTCGTCCGAATCCATGCCTTCAAAAAGCCGATTCAATTCCTGATATTACCTTATATAAAACGCCTGTCCGTGACTATTCGGATCAGGTTAAATCAATTGAACTGACCGACATCGGAGGATTTTAATGCCCGAACTGACTCAAAATGAGATTGCTGCTTTTAGCGACTTCCTTAAAAAAATAATTCCAAACTTCGAGCTTGCTCTCGCAGAAAGGGTATCAAATCAGGTCCAACTCGAGATGGCCGGCCTTCAGTCAGTGCCGGTTCAGACACTGTTGACCAATACTGATAATGTACTGAATACTGTCTACAGTCTCAGTCAGCCTGTATCGGTTGAAAGTATGTATTTCATACTGGAGGAATCGGCGCATCAATTAGCTCATCTGCTGGATGGCACCGAGATGCCCGATTCCCCTCTGGTGCTAACAGATAGTCATCTGGAGCAGCTTTCTACGGTGATGGCAGGGTTGGCTAGCGGATTCTGTGTTGCCATCAACAATTTAGGTGGTGAAACTTCCGAAGTAGAGACCTGCACGACCCACTTCGGCCCCATGACACTTCCCCCAGTCTTTGCAATGGAGGGATTAGCGCTGCAGGCGCAGTTGACAATGACTGTTGGTGATGAGCTTCAGTTCGAACTCATACTGCTTTTCACTCCCGACTATGCACGTACTCTCGCCCCAGAATCCGAAGAACCTGCTGCCTCCGAAGCCGACGACTTTAGCGGCATCCTTAATGAAGATGAGCTGGCCGCGATGCTCGGTGAAATTGGCGGCTCTCCAAATGCAGGTATCGATCCTGAACCTGCTTCTTCCTCTTCACCGCCGATGATGGCTGGAGCCTCGTTCGCGAACCTGCCAACAAGCGGTGGGCAGGAGAGTTTTCTACCTCGTGGCATGGAACTCATACTGGATATTCCCCTGGATGTCACCGTGGAACTCGGCAGAGTGCGAATGCTCATCAAAGATGTTCTCGAACTATCTTCAGGATCCATTATCGAACTCGATAGAGTGGCTGGTGAGCCTGTCGATCTTCTGGTGAATGGACGCTTGATTGCTAAAGGTGAAGTAGTCGTGATCGAAGATAATTTTGGTATACGTATCACTGAGATTATGAGCCCCTCCGATCGTGTTTTAGGACTCGGCAAAGGACGCTGATCAGATGCAGCTAAAACTATCAAAAACTCCCAATAGAACCACACAACATTTTACTTGTTCAGGTTTTTTTAAAATGGGAAATCGTGCGGGAAAAACGGCAGCACTTATAGTAATGCTGGCTATCATCCCGCGGCTTGGTATCGGGCAGCAGTCTGCTAACCCTACTGATATCAAAAGCGCACTTGGAATATCGGGCGAGAGCATCTCTCCGGTGGCCGAAAAAAGTGAGAATGCCGCCCCAAAGGTTGCCCACTCAAAAGTCGTCAACACCCAATCGTCGGGTGGATGGCGCGAAAAGTGGCTCAAGAAGTGGAGAGACGAACATGAGAGAAAAGCCGCGAAGAAAATGCCTGAACAGTCTGCGGCTCCCCACGTTGCCCATCCAACGCGCGGTACTCATGCCGACTCTCCACTCACCGAAACGAAACAACGTACCGCGAAAAATTCGAAATTAAACTCCTCGAAAAGCATTATTTCTCACGCTGGGAAATCTCACAAGGAATCGACTCGGATTGAACATTCTCAAAAGCATGTCGCCTTACATAAGCCTAAATCTTCCAAACCTTCACACGTGCTTATCAATACAAATGGCACTGACCCGCACTCGAAACATGATGCTGTGCATAAATCTCAGAAAATAAAGCTGAATACTCAGCTTATGACAGCGAATATCGATAACAAATCGTTACCGGATACGAAGCATTTAATAAATAAGGCACCGTCAACAGCGCACATAAGACCACTGATCACGAAAAAAGCAGTTTCGCCGGATACTCAGCAAATGGAAACCTCTCCACGTTCGCCCGTTATAAAGAGTGTGAGTGCATCTGTTACACCACCAACTTCCATTTATGGGCAGACAAAACCAGACGGATTTACCGAAACTGCTGAATCGTCCAAAGACCACACTCAGAATAGTCCCATTGGAGCCGTGAACGACTCCGGACGCTTGATGCTTTTTCTCATTCCCACTCTCGCGGTATTAGTAGGCGTGCTTCAACTGATTCGGAAATATTTGGAGAAGAATGGCCATATTGGCAGGCCAAGTGTACAGAATGGAATGGGGAGAAATCGTTTAGCACAGTGGAACTTCCCCCAGGAGAAAAAAACAGGGATTTTTAAGACTATATTCTCTGGGATGTTCAAGACGCCAAGCAGTGTCCGAACCGGCGACATTCATGTTATTGAATCAATCCCGCTTGGAAACACGCATCTTCATCTGGTGGAGGTAAGAGGTCGAACACTGCTTCTTGGCGCTAACTCGTCTGGTGTGAACCTTCTCACAGAACTTGAAGAGAACGAGATAGACGAAATTCAGGGCAGCTTCCATGCCCAGCTCCACGCAGCTACAGCAGATTTAAGTACGCTTGATTTATCTGATACGGAAACACCTTTACAGTCGATGGTGGCTACTCTGGAAGATGTGATGCGTGAGACAAGGGAAGCGGTCGCTGGCCGCGCTCGCAGGCTGCACACCGTACGGGAAGATGAGGAGTTCATTGTCTAAATCATCTTCAATATATCGTTATATCAGCCGTGTTAAGGCCAGATTTGCGGCTACTTTAAAGGGAGTTACCAGTGATCAAAGTTTATGGATGATGGTGGTTTTTACTCTGATTACTGCATGCTGCTTCACTCTTCAGGCACGTGCACAGGGTTCGGGATCGCTGGTGATGCCTAAGATTTCTTTCGGGGTAGATACAGCAAAGAATCCCAAAGATGTAGCGGTTACTCTTCAGATTCTATTTCTGATGACGATCCTGACTCTTGCTCCCTCCATTATGATTATGATGACGGCATTTACGAGACTCATCATTGTGTTCTCGATTCTACGCTCTGCACTGGGTACACCACAGATTCCACCGAACCAGGTTCTGGTGGGACTGGCTCTATTCCTCACCTTTTTCGTGATGCAGCCTGTATTTGCAAAAATAAATGAGGATGCGCTGACGCCTTACATGGCCAACAAGATTACGATGCCAGTCGCGATCGAAAAAGCAGAAAAGCCACTGCGTGGATTCATGATTCGCCAGACATATACCAGCGATCTCACCTTTTTTATCAATCTATCTAAATCGCCCAAACCGAATACAAGTGACGATGTGGGATTGCTGACTCTCATTCCAGCGTTCCTAACAAGCGAGCTTAAAACAGCGTTTATTATCGGATTTTATATCTATCTGCCATTTCTGATCATAGATATGGTAGTCGCCTCCACCCTCATGAGTATGGGTATGATGATGCTGCCACCCATTGTCGTATCGCTTCCTGCAAAGCTTCTTCTGTTTGTGCTTGCCAATGGATGGACACTTCTAATTGGCTCACTTGCTAAAGGATTCAGATAGAATGGATTTTATACACAACTCCAAAGTGCTTCCAGACTTTAGTAAGTGAGTGAATCCTCTTCTAATCATTCCCCTCTTAAAATACTCTTGACAGTGTCAATAAATCGTGATATTATTCCTAAATCGTTTTAGTTGACAAGGTGCATTCAATGCGGGTTACGATAAAAGAGGTGACTCAGCGAGCTGGCGTATCTGCGTGCACTGTCTCCAATGTGTTGAATGGCAAGCCATGTGAATTCAGTCCACTGACTTACACCCGGGTTCATGAAGCTGTGCGAGCGCTTAGGAATCATCCCAATCGTGTCGCTCGCAGCCTCGTACAGCGAGAGTCGATGGCACTTGGTGTGAGTTTTATTGATCAGGGACAGTCTCTGGGAGATAATCCGTATCTTGCAAATGTACTGGATGGGCTGGTAATGGCCGCTCGCGAAGAGAACTATAACATCGTGCTCTATATTCGCCCTTCTGTCGAAGAGATTGAAGGGTATGCGGCGAATTTTCTCGATGGGCGCATTGATGGACTTTTTGTTATTGCACCTGATATCGATTGTCCTAGAATGAAGCAGCTAGCTGCAACTGATCTGCCATTCATCATTCTAGGAGTTGATAGCCCACTTCCAGAGACAAACTGAATAAATGTGGACATTAAACTTGGCACAAGAATGGCTATGAACTGTCTCTTCGAACACGGACATTTTCGGGTTGCCCATCTTGCAGGATGCCCTAGACAGAAAGCAGCTTTACTTCGAGCGAACGCTTATACCCAGGCACTATCCGAAAGAGGTATTAATCTGAACTCAGAGTGGATCCACTGGTGTGGATTTGAAGAAAGTGAGGCGCGAGGCGCTTCCTATCAACTATTGCAAATGAATGATCGGCCAAGTGCCATTTTCGCAGCAAACGATCAGATTGCATTTGGAGCGATGGAAGTGGCGCGAGAACTTGGGATATCCGTTCCAGATGAGTTGTCTATCATCGGTTTCGATGATATTAGAGAGGCACGGAGGATCAATCCGCCGCTGACGACTATTCATCACCCGATGCTGCAGGTTGGATACGATGCTGCAAAATCTCTCATTAAAATACTGCGTGGACAGATTTCTGGCCCGATCCAGCAGAGAGTGTATCCAAGTTTGGTGTTGCGAAAAACGGTAGCTAAGTACAATCCACTGCTTTCTGTCGACTAAAATGTATTTATTACAGCTAATGAACGTTTCGATTTATTTTATATAAGGGGGGAATAATGAACAACCGAATCTACTTTCGAAGAGGATTTACACTAATCGAACTGCTTGTGGTAATAGCAATTATCGCTATTCTAGCTGCAATTCTATTTCCTGTTTTCGCTCGTGCCCGAGAGCAGGCGAGAAAAGTAATCTGCATTTCCAACAACAAACAGATATCATTGGGACTGTTTATGTATACTCAGGACTATAATGAAACTTTTCCAGCAGGGTCTGCAAGTTGGTGGTGTGCTACAGATTGGTGACCAGCATCCGGCAGTGGAGAAGCCAGCCATCAGCAGTTTTCAAATATGAATTCTAATAACTCGCCAAACTCTTATGGATCCACTGGCTGGGGATTTCAGTATCTACTTGCTGGCGAAATTCGTCCCTCCTACTCTACACTGGTGTTTCCGTATATTAAGAGCAAAGTGATTTTTCACTGCCCTACCATCATCGGACTACAGCCAGATGCCCCTATCAACTATGTTTTTGCAGACTATCGTTCCTGGTGTGAACCTTCTACAGATGATCCCTATGCCGGATGCGATCCGGATCAACAGCTCTACTCACAGGGAGATCTGGGTGGAAAAGGGTTGGCCTCAGTGCAGAAGCCATCTGAACATGTGATGCTGTTTGAAGACTGGCTCGGCGCGCATACGGGAAGCGGATTCCAGCTAGACGATGGAAATCATTCCACCGATTCAGGGATTACAATATTCTCTTACTCAGATGGACACACCAAAGCTGTGAATGGAACCGCTGCAACTCAATATTCAATACGTTGGATTCAATGATCTTCAAGCTGTTGAATTTAGAGCATCTGCTCTGAATTCAACAGCTATTTTTTGTACAATCGCTTTTCAATTCCAAGAAAGGATTGAAATGAAAAAGGAGATTTCCGCACACATTCCTACTTCTGCAGGTATTGTAATATTATTTTCGATCCTATTTGGACTATGGTATTTTGCAGTACCACATGCTACGAAAAAAGTGAACTACCAGGAAATGTCACCTGTTCAATAAAAGAATTATCAATCCATGATGGAGCAGGCACGCGCCATTGCCAGACAGCGAAATGCTGGAGGACAGTAAAGGATATATAAGCACACCCTGCACCTCTGAAGGAGTTCGAACCTAGATAAAGGATTATGAGTCAATTGGGATAAATGTTTCGAACTAACCGCGTTGCGCAAAACGTCATAGTCGTGTATAATGATATTTGACAGTTAAAAAGTTCGCCTATTTACTAATGCGTCTGTGTCGTAACCGGTCAATTTCTCTTTTTCCGTTACTACGATTTACTGCTTATTCTTAAGAGGAGCTCCCTGTGAACAAAGTATCACTGCTGATTTGCTTCCTTGCGCTATTCCCTGTCTCGTTGCTGGCACAGACTCACACTTCCAACCCTATTATTCCACCTACGCTGAAGGCTAAATTCGCCTCAGGCTACGGGCGACTGCCCATGCAGTTCGAACCGAATATGGGGCAGACTGATAAGCGCGTCCGTTTCACCGCTAAAGCAGGCGGTGGAACGCTATTCCTCACGGATACCGAGGCTGTGCTTACTCTTCCACAGCACAGTTCCGTCAAGACGAACACCTCCAAGAGATTCGACCCGAAACACATTCGCGAAATCGAGAAGCCTGAGCCGACCAATACTCCGCGCTGCGTATGAAACTGACCGGAGCCAGAAAGCTGGATCAAATGGCGGGTATGGAAAAGCTGCCTGGTATCGTCAACTATTTCCGAGGCAACGACCCGAAGAAATGGCATACCAACATACCTACTTATAGGAAGGCGAAGTTTGCCGGAATCTATAATGGTGTAGATATGGTCTACTATGGCGCCCAGGATGGCAGGCTGGAGCACGATTTTGTTGTGAAGCCGGGAGCCGACCCGAAGCAGATTAAGCTTGCCTTCTCCGGGGCATCAAGTGCCATCGTGACTGCCGAAGGTGATCTGGCTTTGAAGACAGAGGCAGGAGTAGTCTGCTGGCACAAACCAGTGACCTACCAATTAATCGACGGAAAGCGCCAGCCAGTGGCATGTGCGTATAAGCTGGAGCGCGAAGGAGGGGTTTCTGCAGTACAGTTCGCAGTCTCAAGATACGATTCATGCAAACCACTCATAATAGATTTTGTTCTTCAGTACAGCACCTATCTTGGAGGCTTAGGCAATGAAGAAGGCTATGGTATCGCGGTAGACAGCTCAGGAAATGCGTATGTGACTGGGCAAACTACCTGGAAGGACTTCCCCACTACCACAGGAGCATTTCAAGCGACTCAGGGTGGTTACGACGATGCCTTTGTTGCGAAGTTTACTTTTCCGCTAATTAATGATGCTATCGGATTAGGCCCTCTAACTGGTAAAGGCGGCAAGGTTTTGTACACGGGAGCGAGGCTGATAACATACAATGGAATCCCGATTGTGGGAAGAAACATGGATTTCTTAATTGATGGAGTGAAGATAGGAACCGTCGTGACTGATGTCAATGGCGCTGCCCGACTGTACTCTCTGCTTCCGCAGGAGACACCTGCAGGTGCGCATACGCTGACTGCATCGTTTGCCGGAGACAATACATACAAGGCGGTATCGAAGACAGTGGCTCTCACTGTTCAGCAATCGAATACTACGTTGTCGGTATATGCACAGACGGGCGCTCCAGGCAAGGTTAAAAATCTCGTTTGCAGGCTGTTTAACGAAGTAGGGCGTGTCGCAAATAATCGTACAGTCACCTATAGCATTGGTGCAACAGCCATTGGAACGGTAGTTACCAACTCGCTCGGTTGTGGCAATTTAGCCTACACCATTCCCGACACACTAGGTGCTGGCCCTCAGACATTCACTGTTACTTTTGCTGGGGATACAGTCTACAACGGAAGTACCCGGTAGTGCCACACTGTCCATAATACCTGCCAATACTAGCCTCTATATGGTGGATACTACCATAAGCGTGGGACAGTCACTAAGGATTCCGATTCGCTTGGTGGGCGCTTCGGGTAACTATGTGAGCGGGAGGACAATCTCGCTGACTGTGAATGGGGTATCCGCAGGAACCGCTGTCACGCAGTCAAATGGAAATGCCGGCTTTACCTACATAATACCATCCGGAACCGGCCCGGGAACATATACTATGACGGCTTCGTTCGCAGGTGATAGTCTGTACAATGCCTCGACTGTAAGCAAAACACTGACCATCAAATAGCGGCATTTAACCTCACCCCCCGTCCCCCTCTCCCAGGCTGCTCGTTCCTCGCAAGGAAGAGGGGGTGATTCAATGAGGAATCTCATTCTCTGCAGGGAGCCTAAGCGACGGAAGATGGGCTTTGCAAATCGAGCGGGGGGTTTTAGGAGATGTGAAAGTAATAAGAAATATTACTCCTTCATGTACCAGGTACTAAAGTACCTGTCTCGGAGGCCTGCGGCCAGCCGTCCTCCGGACGGAATCGCGTCTGAAAGACGCCTGTTTTTTTTGATGCTGGGAGTTTTCAACTCCCGGAAATAGTCAGACATGAGATTGCTTTCATAACCCTTTCAGCCTGTCGATACTAGTATAAAAATCCTTACCTTAACGTCTATGGGTGACGGGGGGTGAGGGCTTTAACGAGTTTTTCAACTACTTTGTGACTTTTGTAATTACCTCGATAGGTTATGAATTTCCAAACGTTTACATGGATGAAAGCTGCCGGAGGGGAGAGAATAGAAGCGAAATATTGCAGACACTGTGAACAGGTGGATTGGCAGGAGATGACAGGCGTAGAATAGAAACGACTCGTCAGCTACCTCTCATTTTTGTAAAAGCTGCAAAACCGGGTTTTGTATCCAAAAGTATTTCTTGAATCGCTTTTCGATCTTTTCGTGAAAGATGAGTGAATTTACCGCTTTTATCACGACCGCTCAATATATCGGTCAGCCGATGAAAAACATAGTCTCTCGCAATATTTGGCAAACCATCAAACGCATTAGAATAGATAGTATAACTGCATGGATATTCAAAAAGTCTGTGATGCAGGTCGAGATCACGTAAAGAACGGTGTTTTCGATCTCTGAGGCTGCGATATGAGAAATGCTCCTTGAACCCAGAGACGCCAGAAATCTTCGAAACAATGGGTGTTTCTCCCACAAAAAGAAGCCCCTCCACCAATGGCTCACATGCTTTTTTTATATTGAGTGGAAAGCTAGCAGTTTCGTGCAAGGAAGCCCTTTGTAGCATGGTCGCTCGAATCTGGTAGTTCGCTTGTGTCATTAGGTTTTGAAGGTGTGTCTGGTGCGCTAAAACCATGAGTGCGACAATATCACTATTCGGAGTAGGATATTGTGATGTATCCAGCAAGGTGTGGAGATCGATGATATTCGTACCTTTCTCACGATGTATCTTCACTTGGATTCCGACCTGTTCTGCGAAAGAGTTACCCATGTGCCTGTGCTTACCGTGGCTGCCCGTGACATACCAACCGCCCCAGCGTTCGATAAAAGGACTCCTATCGGAAGTTTGATAGATTTGCGATTTGGGAAAAGGCACTCCCTCCGAATCGCAGTAGATGGAATGCATAAGATTTTCGGGAATAAAGTGCGTTGATTTGGTGGCGTGGCACTCTAAGCATGCATCAACCGTGCGGAAAAAAAGAGGTTTCTCCTTCGGTTTCTGCAGAAGCACATAGTAGACCGGGCCAAGTCTGGGATCAATTGCCGATACTTCGAGAGATTTTGCTTCAGGCACATATCCGATATAGACACTGTCGTTGAAGTAGAGTGCACGTGGAGTCTGAGGAGATATCGCTTCTTTTTGAACACTCGTTTTGGAGAATACAAGCATTTGTGAAGAGACAGGGACGTTCAAGGCTTTGAGGACTGCGGGAAGATATCCCCACTTATTATCAAACTCAAGAACGAACCGACCTGTATCGATTTTTTTCTGCAGACAAGTGATGGCATCGTTGGGAGCTGTCTGTGCATAGCATATCCTCAGATCTGCTGTGACATCTGAAGATCGTCCCAAAGCCAGCGCTCCTGACCACGTAACTAAATACAATATCCCAAGGATAACCTTTGCCAGGCTCATGATTAATTTCGTCTTCAGGCGTGATATACCACCCCATTTATATCTCAACTTTTTGAATGGTTTCAGACAAGTAATATTTCCGAGTTCCTGACCATTTGTCATGACATCGTTGCCCTTAAAGGTGATAACTACTTGCATTTGAAGACTGCTCGTGGCTACTCAAAACTGGGATTTAAATACGGTTCAACTATCCATCTCTACTTTGCCAGCTTAACATAATGTCAACATTCGACTCTTCAAATATAATTCTGAATAGATTGAAACAATACTACTATACTTTGGATAAGTCGTCATCCACATTATGGCGGATTGTGTTTGAGTCACTTCATCCGAGTGCTGCTTTTACTGATGAAATACTTCTCCATACAACTAAAACATCAAGATACTGACATAGACCGGTAATACATCTTTACGAGAAGAGCACATATCGAAAGATTTGGCGTGGGGCTTGGTATTACCTATACAGCAATACTATATTTCTACATCAGAACTATATTTTCCCATAGAAAGCATCAAGAATGAAATTAACTTTGCAAAAATCTGCTTGTGCCTTCACGCTGATTGAGCTGCTCGTGGTGATAGCGCTTATTTCGATCCTGGCAGCCATACTATTTCCGGTATATGCAACAACCAGAGACAAAGCACGGCAAACAGCTTGCCTGACGGATCTCAAGCAGATCGGATTAGGCTTGGAGTTGTATCTAACTGATTATGACGATCATTTTCCAGGCGGTTTGGGAATAGTCAAAAATGAGCGTATATGGGCTGGCGAAGGCTGGGCTGGGCAGTGCAAGCCTTATACCAAAAATACGGAAATCTACTCGTGCCCTTCGGATTCCAGATCGCTTTCGGGGCCGTTTAATTTCAAAGTGAGTTATGGTTTCAATGCCAATATGATAGATATTCCAGGCGAAGAGGATGATGAACACACACCCACTCCACCAGGCTTTCCCCGTGCCAGTCTAAATTCTCCGCCCCGATCGGTGCTGCTTTTTGAAGTATCTGGAGTATTTGCAAATATCGCTGATCCGCGAGAGGGTGCAGACGAAGGGCACCAATCAGGAAAAAATTACTCTGCCTCGGCGAATGGTTTAGACAACCGGTTATACGCGCAGCGGGATTGGGAAACGAGAACAGAAAATCAGTACGCCACCGGATACCTTGGAGGTCGGCTTCCTCACGATCCGCACGCGACTCAATTTGCCTTGCCAAAAGGCCGCCACACAGGGGGATCAAACTATCTGCTTTCGGATGGGCACGCCAAATGGAGTTTCGGAGACGGTGTGTCCTCTGGGTTGAATGCAACTCTGCCAGGATGTTACCAGGACAACAGGCCACCCCGAACGGGATGCCAGGATGAGTTCCACGCGGAGGGCACAGAAGCAGATGGACACCAGTCAACATTCAGCATCCGGTGATATTCTGGCGATTTAGAGGCACAAAAAGAGGGTATGGATTGATAAGAATCCCATGCAAGTTTAGTGTAATCAATTGGCTAATCCAAGATTAATAACACCACTGAATTACCGTTTTTCGATCTCAATATCGCACAATTATATAGAGCTATTATAAAATTAATTCGTGCAAGTTTGGTGTAATAATTGCACAAGTCGGGTTTAATCTGAAAGCCAATGGATAGCGAGAATACTATTCGAATTCGGGAAGACACAACTCATAATTAGGAATACTTGACGAGAGAGAGATTCAGTGGTAGAATACGCTCTGTTGACCAGGTAAATGAGAGATCATTATCATCAATATATCTGGGGCTGTGGCTCAGTTGGGAGAGCGCCTCGTTCGCATCGAGGAGGTCAGGGGTTCGAATCCCCTCAGCTCCATATACAGAAGTATAAACACCATCCGGAATCATCCGGATGGTGTTTATACTTCTATCTGCACCACATATCTTCAGCTTATTACCTTAGAAGTTAACTTACGTACAGAATGAACGCAAGTTAACTTCTAAGGGAATAGCCGAGTACTAGAGGATCGATTTTTTTGGACAGGATTAACAAGCAGTTCATAAGCGATAAAGCCTTTAAGAAAATTAAGCATGCCTTAATATTAATTTAACAATCCCTTAACATTGCCTGAATAATGGGATGTTATTCTAATATAGAATAAGAAAACTTATTTATATTTTAAGGGAGAAATTGATGAAAAAGTGTGCTTTTACACTCATTGAACTGCTCGTCGTCATCGCCATTATCGCCATTCTGGCCGCGATCCTGTTCCCAGTTTTCGCGCAGGCACGTGAAAAGGCGAGAGCCATCTCATGCCTATCCAACCTGAAACAGTCTGGGCTGGCATACGCCATGTATGTACAGGACTATGATGAGACCACCCCGCTTCAAAAATCGAAAGCGAATGGCGGCCAGTACTGGTTCGTTCTGATTCAGCCTTATGTAAAGAGCTGGAACCTGTTGCTCTGCCCGGATCGAAGCCTTACAACATCTAGAACCGGAAACAGCTACCCTGTTGAACTCAAAGGCCGACTCCTGGGTTATGGGTACAACGACGGATGGATCAGTGACAGCGGTTATGGCCTGACAAGTCAGGTACCCGACCCAAACAACGCTTCCAGCACTATTCGCCCAGGCAAAGCCATTGCTTCCATCCAGTTTCCTTCAGACTGTGTAGCATTCGGCGATACCAACGATACTCCCGGTTACTCGATCGGAATGGATAATATGCTTGGTGGTTCAGATGCTCCTACCAGCACCAAGTCCATGCGGCACAATGCGAACTACAACTTCGCATTTGTGGATGGCCATGCCAAAGTAATTAAAATGCAGGTCGGCAACTACGTTTCAATCAATTATCTGGTAACCAGGCCGGCAAGCGAAAAAGATGGCCTCAAGTGGTGCTACGATCCCAGCGCTATTTCGGATTATGCTCAGATTGGTGGATCCGATGGATATCCCGTTTTCTCAGCCACAGCATCTTGCCAGGATGCTGTCCACGACTACTATGCAGGTAGTTTTGTAGAAATTCCCTAGTTATCTCAACCATTCCCGGCATCGATTGTTCGATGCCGGGAATGGTTCACAGCGAAGTAATACTCCCAGGAGGTTAAATGAAAAGCACTATTTCCAGATTCTCTATAATCCTGATAATAATCTCTATCGGAACGATTTTACCAGGATGCCAATCCAATCAAGACAGCGGACAGGGAAACTCCGCCATGTCGGCACAGCAGAAAGCAGTTCTAGCAGACCATAAAAAGAAACAGGATGAGTAATCAGATAGTCTCTGCTTGCTACCATCTCCCCGCGACTCGTTTACGCAACAGATAACAAAACATCGGCGCACCGAATAGGGAAGTAATCACTCCGATCTCGAGCTGGTTAAATAGTACACGAGAAAGAAGATCAGATATTTCGAGAACTATTCCACCCAGCACCATAGATGCAGGAAGCAGATTTCGATGATCTGGGCCGACGATTCTTCTAGCACTGTGCGGTACCACCAGCCCCACAAATGCAATGATTCCAGCCACCGATACCGCTGCCGCCGTCACTAGTGAACCAGCTATTATAACTTTACGCTTGAAGCTTTCTGTGTCAACCCCCAAATGCGCAGCGCTCTCTTCGCCTTGTGCCATAAGGTTCAGTTCCTGGCGGCTTCGCCATAGTATCCAGCCGCCCGCCAGGGCAAAAGGCATGAGCATTCCTACACTGTTCCATCCCAGAAACTGCAGATTGCCCAGAAGCTGCGCTAAAATAGCGCCTTGCCGATCGATTTTACCTGATCTATTTGCCATCGAGAGCATCAACGGTATCAGCGACCAGAGAAAAGTACCCACCACGATGCCGCCCAACAGAAATGTCTGGGCTGACAGCCTGCCTCCCACACGGGCAAGCATATACACCACCGACATGGCAGCTAAACCGGTTGCAAATGCTGCGAGCGGCTGAGCGAACCCGGCAAGAAGTCCGGTGCCTCCCAGTAGAATTACCAGCACCGATCCCAGCGCAGATCCAGCCGAAACACCCACCATGTACGGATCGGCCAGCGGATTCATAAGAAGGCTCTGAAACGCTACCCCTGCCATCGCCAGGAGCACGCCAATGATAGCCCCACCAATCGCTCTAGGAACCCGCTGCTCCCACACTATGCTCTCGATAAACTGTTTTGACTGGGGAAAAGGCGGTATGTGGGATCCCACAACAGGGATGTGTCTCCCAATAGTGAGAAAAACTGTGGAAGGTGTGACTACGCTGGATACTCCAGATTCTCCCAGCCAGATATTCAGAAGGAAGAGTAGAATTAACACCCCTGTAGATAGCACGAAGAAAAGCCGATGCCTGAATCGAGTTCGAATTACCAGCTCAGTCTGTATTGTAGAGCCTACAGACACACCAGCACTTCTCATTTTGTGCCCTTGTTCACGAATAGTTCAGGATGAAGGAAACGAATTAACTCTTCGGCTGCGGCTGCCAATCTTGGGCTGGGGCGAACCAGGGTAGCGCCTTCCGACACGGAGAAAAAGCGATGGTTTCGCACGGCTGGCACGCCAGTTTTCCATCCGGGGATCAGGCTCAGTTTTGCAGCTTCTCCGGGATCACAGATAATTACATCAGGCTGCAGTGCAACGACCTTCTCTGGAGAAATGATGCTTCCCAACAGCTTGCTATCGACAATGTTCCTGCCCCCTGCAATCGTGATTAGATCATCTATAAATGAGCCTAAGCCCGTAGTATATATCGGCCTGTCACTATATGCAATGAGTACCTTCGGTGGAGAAGATACCGCGTACGCGAGTTTTCGAACAGTGTCCAAATGAGCATTTAGGTCTGCAATGATCTTCTCGGCTTGTGTAGTTTTGCCGGTCGCTTTTCCTAAAAGTCTGACAGAACCTGCCACATCTGCAACCGTTTTAGGTTCGAGCGAAACTACTGTAATTCCAGCCTTTTCAATACTCTCGATTGCTTTCTGATTGATACTTCCTACAGCTATCACCAAATCAGGATTGGCGGCCTCCACTTTCTCCAGATCAATTTGGCCTGCGGCTCCACTCACATGCGGTTTTGATTTTGCTTCTTCTGGAAAATCGCAAGCGGTCGTATCTGCTGCTACTCTATCTCCAATCCCCAGGGCATAGAGCAGCTCGGTATTACTGGGCGCTAAGGAAACAATGCGTTTCGGTTCTGATTTGATCGTAACAGTTTTGCCTCGTGAATCCTGGAGAGTCACCGGAAAACCATTTTGTGCCTTAATATTGATTGGAATCGGCTTTTCGATCTGTTTGGAGGGTTGTCCACATCCGACCATTGCTGTCAGAAGAGCTGCAGCTAAAACGAGAACCGATGATCTGATCAATGCATTAGGAGTGAGATTCCGTTCAAATATAAGGCAAAATTTGTTGGCATTTAACCTCACGCCAACCCCTCTCCCATTTTGCTCGCACTGCTCACAAGGGAGAGGGGGTGAAATGACCGTGCATTTGCCCCTCTCCCCGCGAGGTACCAGCAACTGGGAGAGGGGTTGGGGTGAGGTTAAATGTTTATTTCGGTTCTGCATTCGCGCGATTAGGGATATAATCACTAAAAACGCCCTTCATTCTCATCAACTTCGGGTTTTGGTGGATTGCGAGGAATATAGTGATCCGATTTTTTACGGCGATCTTCCACCTTTGGAGTGGGAGTTGCCTGCGCCAGATCCATCAGTGTTTTCACTTCATCCGGCTTCAGTTTGCGCCATGTGCCTGCTGTCAGCCCCTTGAGGCGAAGACTGCCGTAGGCCACACGATGCAGCTCTCGCACAGGATGGCCAACCTCTTCCAGCATTCGGCGTACCTGCCGGTTCCTGCCTTCGTAGAGCGTTATTTCTATGATGGTGCACATGGTGGCGTTGTCGAACTCCACGAATTTAAGTTTTGCGGGCGCGGTTTTCCCATCCGGCAGATCTATACCTTCTGTCAGCTTGATCGCAGTCAGCCTATCGATAAATCCTCGCGCTCGTACTCTATACACTTTGGGAACATGATATCGCGGATGGGTTAGGCGATTGGCGAAGTCACCATCGTTAGTCAGTAGTAGGAGGCCAGAACTATCCGCATCCAACCTGCCGACGGGGTAGACACGCACATCCACCTGCTCTAGAAGATCAAGGACGGTTTTTCCAGCATGAGGGTCGGAAACAGTACTGACATATCCTGTAGGTTTATGCAGCATGATGTAAACTGGTTTTTTTGTCTGAGGCTGCCCTATCGGCTCACCATCGAATCGAATCTCATCTTGGTCTGGATCGACCCGGGTGCCTAATTCGGTAACAATTTTGCCATTAACAGTAACTCTGCCAGCAGAAATAAGGGTTTCACAGGCGCGCCGTGATGCGACTCCAGCAGCTGCGAGCGCTTTTTGCAAGCGAGGTAGATTGGAACTCGGTTCTTGTAACATACCGTAAGGATACCAGACAGACGGCAAAAATCGAAAGAGATGCAGCAAACCATCGAGAAGAATCTGTGCGGTGGAGAATCTGGCTGACCTCCGTCTGCGCCATTGGAGAGGTCGTAATGAGAGGTGTGGAGTATATTTTTATGCCGTTCAGCTTAGCTGCAAGGCTTCCTACTTCTTCACCAATTTTGACTGGCGCTGTAATCGACCGCCAGATGATCTCACTTTCTATGGAAGGATTTTCTCCCTTCTTAATCACCACTTGCACCGGAAGTTTAACGGTTACAGGCACTGTTGGGAGGATACCATCTTTCACGGGGCATTCACCCACGGTCTCGCCTGGAGACACAACTGCGTGCTGCTCGAAATGATGAAATCCGAAATTCATCATACGGGCAGTCTCAGCCACATAATTTGGACTATGAAGGACTACGGATATCAGCCGCCATTTCCCCCAGGTTGCGGAGCCTACATAACAGTGCCCTGCAGGCACGGTATATCCCGTTTTAATCCCATCGGCGCCCGGGAAATGCCCCAGGAAATGAGAGTGGTTTCGCAGCGTTCGGTCTTCTTTATCGATTGACCTATCTATCCGGCAGCGCAGTGTGCGCACGACCTCTTCAATTCTAGGAATTTGCATGGCAGCCCGAGCAATGAGCGCTAAATCACGGGCGGTAGTGTAGTGCTGAGGATTGTGAAGACCATGGCTGTTTGTGAAATGTGTATGCAGAGCGCCTAACTGAACCGCGCGATTATTCATCTCTCTGGCGAAATTCTGCTCCGTTCCTGCAATGTGTTCAGCGGCTGCGACACACGCATCATTGGCTGAGCGCATCAGCATAGCACGAAGCAGGTCATGGGCAGTTAACTGTTCGCCCAGCTTCAGGTGAACCGAACTCTCGCGCGTTTCGGAGGCCGTTTTGCTTGCGGTGATAACTCCGGATTCTGGCACATGCTCACAGAAGAGAAGAGCCGTCATAATCTTGGTGGTACTCGCCATGGGGCGCTGGAGGTCCGCATTATGCTCATATAGCACCTGTCCACTAACCGCGTCCATGAGGATTGCACTAGATGCCTGAATGTCGGGTTGTTCTTTATGATCTTCATTATCGTTGCGTGCTGGCAGTGTTATGCCAGTGACCGGAGCTGGTGCTGGAGTCACTGGGATTTGTTCACGCATCAGATGATTCACATGTCTCGATGGAGATGAGTAGCTGAGTGCATACGACGCAATAACTGCAGCAAAAATGATGCCATATCGAATGAGAGGAACTCTGTTTATATTACGACCATAGGATGGAGGTGTTTTTTGTGATCTGGACGAGAGAATGGCGAGGTGCCTCCTGAAGTTGTACTGATGCACAAACTATATCATCGGAGATTAGTTCCTATTGTAGCAGGTTTTTTTTTAAGTGGCAAGGTTTTACTAAAAAGCCGATTCCCCCGTCCCCCTCTCCCAGACTGCTCGATAGCACCCAAGTGAGAGGGGGTGACTAAACCGAGAATCTTAGCCCATGCACGGAGCGTCTAGCGATCGGAGATGGGCTTTGCAAATCCAGACCGGTACTTTAGTGCCGAGTCCCAACAAATCAGCGAAGGGACTTAGGGGCTGTGAAAGTAATAGCATATACGACTGTTTCGGGAGTTAAAAACTCCCGGCATCAAAAAACAGGCCTCTTTCAGACGTGATTCCCTCCCGCAGAGCGGTTGGCCGCTGGCCTTCCAGACGGGTACTTCAGTGCCCGGCAACATATAAAGTACTGTTTGGCATTACTTTTACAGTCCCCTTATCCCGTCTTTCATCCTTATATGTTCCATGTTATCCTTTTGGTTCTGGCTGCGCCAGCTTAGGATTGCCAAAGAGGGATGGCACTCCCTCAATCAATCCTTTTAAGAATTATAGTATGCTTTTGGGTCTGCTATAAATAATTCGAGATGTGAATTAGTGTAAATACAAATCTGCAATGACGGGCCGATGATCGGAGCCCTCATCGTTTCCCGCCCAGCAGTTTTCTGCCTGCCAGTATTTATTGTAGAGTATATGATCGATTCTAATGAAAGAGTACTGCGGTTTTAAAAATTTTCCATAAGTATATCCGTACCCTCTGCCAGCAGCATCGAAGGCATCGGTCATATGCAGATTAAATAAATTTCTGCATGTCAGTCCCAGAACGGGTGAATTGAAATCGCCACCAATGATCACAGGCCCCTTATCCATACGCACTTCTTCGAGCAGCTGCTGAGATTGTGCAAGCCTTCCTGCCACGTTACTTTCCCACTCCGAAATTCCATCTTCACGTTTGTGCCGCAAAGATCCCAAACCACTGCGAGGTGATATAAAATGAACGGCATAGACAGTGATGGTCTTATCACCAATCTCCAGCTGGCATCGCACTCCATGCTGAGGTACTCCGCCAATCGCTCTCTCACAGATAGTCATATTATTGATAGGATATCGGCTGGCAACTAGAAACTGATCCATTGTACGAACGTTCCAGCCATTCAAAATCGGATCGACTGTCTTTTTTACATGATGCGACATCTCCTGAAACAGCACGATATCTGGTTGAGTCTCTCTCAGTTCATTCGCTATCGCTCCCTGATCACGTGCGCCATTCTTTATATTATAAGTAAGTACTCTAATATGTTTACCATCTGGTTTTCTGTTCCAGTGCCATCGAAGCCCCATGATTGGCCCGACAACCCATAGAATACAAATAAGCGGCAGCCACGACCAGTTTCTATGTTTGAATACTGCCAAAATAAATAAGCATAATCCTGGCAGCGACCAGACCCACTGAGGAAGATATAGGTTGAAACTGCTCCACCACCATTTCTCTGGCCCTAGTTCGTTGCCTGCTGTCAGAATAGATAAAATGACAATGGTTAGAAAACTCAAAAACAAAAGTCCGAATGGTATCTTCTTCCTGCGTTTCACTTTACGAGTTTTGCTTTGTCGTGTAATATCTGATTTTTTATTAACCAATATATGTACTCAAACTTAAAATTTTCCCCCAATAGTCAGTTAACTTGATCTACTATACTTTGCCTGATATTCGTGATATCCTTGGTGGCAGTAAATGATCCTGTATAAAAAAGTATTAGTGCGCAGGAGAGATAGATGACAGCAGTGGATGAGATGGCGACGCTCATCGTTATATGATGGTCTACCGCAACACCTATGGCAAACGTGCCCAATCCCGCTCCTGCCCAACCTATAAAATTCATAAGCCCCGTAGCAGTGCTTCGGCGAGAAGGAGTAATAACATCGTAAAAAGCGGCGGTAAGATTGGAGTCATATGCACCTTTGCTCAGCCCGAAAAGCGCCATTGCAACTATCAATGTGTACTTATCCAGTGTATATCCGCACAGAAACACGAACGGTACGCCACAAAGAACCGCCAATGCCTGCAGCCGAATTCTGCCATCCAAACGTCTTTTACTCCAGTTGTCGGCAGCCACTCCACCGAGAAGTGATCCACACATCATGCCGACCTGCGTAAAGAGAGTAGCTCCCAGCCCAGCCATCGCTAAGTTCAGGCCAAACTTCTCTTTTAGAAATGTCGGCATCCACGTCAAGAATACTAACCCTACGAGATTCGCTCCAAAGTAGGCTGCAATAAGCAGGACTGCCGTAGGAGTACGCCTGAAATCTGCCAGAAATACGCGTATGGGTACTGCATCAGGATCTGCTGTCTCATGGCCTATTCCCAGAGCATGACGTTCGGCTTGATTCCTACGCGGTTCTTTGATAAATCGGTGCAGGATGATTCCCAAAATGATGCCAGCAACGCCTAGCACGTAGAACGGCGACTGCCAGCCGTGTTTTAACGCCATCCATCCTGTCAGAGCGCCGCCAAATATGGTTCCGGCATAGATACTGGTCTGGTGGAACCCTATTGCCCGTGATCGAGTGGCAGGCGCATGATAGTCGCTTATCAGCGCCATCGAAGCGGGCATGTAGAAAGTCTCACCGAGTCCTTCCGATCCGCGTACCAGCACAAACTGCCATACTTTAGTGCACAGCGAAGTCAGCCCGGTAATGAGGCTCCAGATATACAGCCCACCTAAGATGACTACCTTGCGTGCTCCACTGTCGCCAATATGACCGGCAAAGGGAGCCGCTACCGCATAGACCCAGGTAAATGCTGCCCCGATAAGCCCGAGTTCTGACTTGGTAAAATGGTACTGCTTCTCGAGTACAGGAAAAACAGAGGATATCGCCACTCTATCGGCATAGTTGAAGAAGCAGATGAACCACAGCATCCCGACAACAGCCCAACGGTAGGACGAAGACGGAGCCACTCCGGTTTGCTTATTCTCAGGATAATGCATGTCTCTAGATTTCATCTGCAATCCTTAAAATGAATATAAATATCATTATTGTATTTCTGTTTCACGAAACTACTGTAGTTCTTTTTCACTAAACTAATCACCATAAGGTAGCCAACAGCATTCATAATGTATCTCCAATCACGCTGGTCAGTACAGCGCGCACATCACTAACAAATCATCATTCCAAATAAATTATCATTGGCTGCAAGCAATAGATAACATACTTTCTAGATGCTCCTGCAGTGAAGAGTTTTCCATATAAGCGTGGATGAATTCAAGTATATACTATAAATTTTATAAAATGACGTGTTCTATTTTGCATTGTCTTGACAACCTGTAGGATTGATAATATGGTGGAGAAAAAAAACTGGTGTAATTCAATCCTTTACTGATGCAATTAATTTTATCTTTAATTTTGGAAGTGTTGCATTGAGTGCTGGAGCATTCGATTTACATCTCAACTGTTTTCATCGGGCAATCTCAGAACCTTTTTAAACAACATTCATTATCGAACTTATCATAGACCTCTGATTTTTGAATGATTTCAAAATAGCGCAGGCATTTTATACGAACTCGGCGAGGACAGCCCAGGACATTAAAAGGCGACACCGTGTCGCTTCAATTATGGTTGTGATCCAATTTTATATATGAAACACAATCAAGTTCGCAATAGCATAATTCAGGAAATCGAAACGGGCACTCTCGCTGCAAGTGAACGACTGCCAGGCGAAAAAGACCTCGCCATACAGTATGGTGTGAGTGTGGGAACAGTTGTTCGTGCGCTTGATGGAATGACCCGTGAAGGCTGGCTAGTCCGACGGCGAGGGTCAGGAACCTATGTTCGCACGCGTGATATTCTCCCCCCTTCTGGAATCACATTTGTAGTTCCTTTTGATTTGTATAGGTATAGTCACCATATAATTAACCAAAAGGTCTCCTTTTGGCTGCTCTTTTACTAGCACACTGCAGTGATTTTGATCTTAACATGCATAATCTGGGTTGGTATTTGTAGCCAGATACGAACGGAATATGTAAACATACGAGTTTGGCACGATTCTTGCACTGTTAGAAAAGATTGCCCGTTTTGTGCACAATGGGTAGTGCATGTGGCCTTATGATCTTTAAGCGGCACACCCCCTTATAAGTTATGTTACCTGTTCTTTTTAGTTAAGGAGAAACCGAATCATGCTTCCTACTACTCGTCAATCTATATTGACATTCATTGGCGTGGCTGCCCTATCCCTCTTAGCACTACTACCTGGAACATCCGTTAAGGCACAAGCTTTCTACGATGCCTATACCTTCGCTGCAGTACAAAACTTAACAACACAAAATGACTCACTGAGTGTCGACACCTTCTCAAGTGGAGAGGCCTCCGGCTACTACACCTATCAGTTCGGTTTAGCCCTCACGAATGGATACCCTGTCTCAACCGATGGGTCATTAAATGGCGCAGTAACGGAGGCTTTTGGTCTTAGTTTACCTGTTGGAACCGCTGCCTCGGAAAATGTTGCTTATTTTACAGGACTTACTTTTACCAACACCGGAGATACAGATATCTCCATCTCGACACAGTATGAACTCTACGCCTACGCCGAAGCTTTCGCTACAAGCAATCTCTATAACTATAATGACCGAGCATACGCTAATTCATATGCTGCGCTTTATCAGTGGGACGGACTAAATGATCCCTCTTTACTGAGTTATGTTGGAGCTTATGCTCGTGCGGCACAAGGCGACTTCATTTACGACTATGATCTGTTCACCACATACGATTTCACATTGGCAGCACATTCGACACAGTATCTAGGTATCGTCAGTGACACTTATGGTTATGCTGTAAGCATTCCCGAACCAGGCAGCGTAGCGCTCCTGATTACTGGAAGCCTATTCGGTTTAGGTATTGTTACCCGCAGACGTGTTCGCAGTTAAATCGACATGCACTACTCACACAAAAACCTCCTGTCAGCAGTTGACATGAGGTTTTTTTTAATACATTTATCGTATGAATATCTGAGCTTTGCAATCACATGCTTTTTAGGATTGGATTCATTCAATACTGGTAACTATTGAGCATAATATGATTATAGTCATTTACGTGAGTATTAATATTTAAATAGGTATTAATACTCAATTTAAGCGAGTATTAAATAGCCGCAAAAAAGCACAAAATGCGCAAAAAAATATGCATGTATTTATATGCTAATTTATTGTGAAATGATTTATATTTTGTGTAAGACAATATTCGAATGTGAAGAATAGCCATGCTTTATAGTTACTAATAAAGATATCTTCATGGAGGGAGGAACTGAGAATATCTCTGTTGAAAATTCAACTGAATACCGTTGTAAAATAAAAAAATCTAGATCACCAGGAGGAAATTTGAGGATGAAGGCACGTATTCGTTACAAAAAACAGGTGCGCTTACTCAGGCAATCGAATACACGTATTCTCGAAGCGCTTAGTTCAGATCAACGACGCATCGTTACGTTATCCGCGCAAGAGTACCAGATAGGTGAAATCGCGCGCGAATTGGCTCTTACTCCGGATTACGTTCAGCATTTTATGACAGGACTTATACAGAAACTTAGCACAGACCACATTATTGGCTCGCCAGACTGGCGAAACGTCATAAAATGGGCAGAAGACGAAGGAATGCTCCGCCCTGAGCGTGCCATCGGAACCCCGACGATTCCTGGGGTATCAGATTATTTAAATACGGGAGAGCAAATATGAACAACCGAAAGATAGCGATGGTAGGTGCTGTACTATGTTTGGGCGCTGCAGTATCGGCTGCGCCGCAGCTCGACAAGATTCTTAAAGGCGGCGGCATCATGTTTGCTGTTGACAAGTTTGGCCCGGACATCAATAAGGCCATCAACACACTCACGAAAACTAACAACGTGGGCACAGAATATGAAACAAAAGTAGTTCCGGTACTCTCGGTAGGCACGGGATCCTATGCAGGAGCGGTGCAGGTAGCCGGCCCACGCACTGCTGTTGAAAAAGTAAAAGCAGTCGCTCAGATCGAAGGAAAGTTCGGCCCGCTCGGAATACGTTTCAAAGCGCTCATCCCGATAGCCAGCAAAAGCGTTTCTGATATAAAGAGGGTTCCTGGAGTGGGTGTTAGCGGTATCCTGGATATTAAACTTTAGTACAATGAAATAAACCATTCTGCTGTTATTTTAAATGAGTATTTCTCTTTGTTCTTCCTTATCTCTGCCTCTAAAGTTGATTTAAGCTGTTGTAAAGATGGTGAGGGCTCGAATTGAACCGACCACTCGTCCTGCTGACGGTTGCTTTCGGGACAGGAATTGCTATAGAGTTCATATTTCCTGCAATCAGAATTGTGGGAAGCCTGTTGCTTGCTCTCCTCTGCCTTCTATATGCAGTTACAAGACGGCCTTATTGGGCATCCTGTGGAGTAATTCTTGCGTTCGTCCTCCTTGGAAGCCTTCGCTGTGTATCTCAAAGTAAATCAGAAGTTAGCAACCGCCATAGTTTTGTGCCCGGTAGTACCGCTGTGAGAGGAGTTGTTGAATCTGATTTGACTATGAGAAGGGCGCAAGAGAATGGTGTGCGTGGTATGGCTGCTTTCACTATGCAAGTCGAAGAAATTGGCGGCGAAAGAGTAAGCAATATCAGTATAGATGTACTGATGCTAATAAACGACGCTGGTAAACAGCACAGACAGGGCGCTGCAGAGTTCCAAACCCCTTGTTTTGGTGATTTGGCTGCGCTGAAAGGGGATTTAGAATTAACTAGCGGCGCCCGTAATCCGGGCGGATTTGATGCGGAAGCCGTATCCTGGCGGCGAGGAACTTCCGCGGTTCTATTTGTTTCTCATCCTGAAGAGTGCCATATTTTGTCTGCTGGAAACAGTCGAAATCAACCGCTTTTCGCATTGGCAGTAAATTTTAGAAACAGGCTTAGAGAACAGTTATATCGATCACTCTCCGAACGTGATGCCGGGGTAGTCCAAGGGATATTACTTGGAGACAAAAGCAACATTTCCTCCAAATTAAGAGAGGATTTTGAACGAACGGGCACGGAACATATTCTAGCTACTGCCGGTCTCCATGTCGGGATTGTGGTGCTTCTCCTCCGAGGAATATTGTGGCGTATCGGGATTCCTCGCCGCCATGCGCTCATTATTTGCATTGCAATATTGGTGTTGTTTGCACTGATGGCAGGTGGCCGTCCTGCGGTATCAAGAGCAGCGCTAATCGCTGGCATCTATTTGGCCAGCATTCTGCTCGAACGCGAATTCGATGTATGGAATGCGCTGGCATTGGCTGCATTCTGCATCCTTCTATGGAATCCCTTTCAGCTCCTCGATCCTGGTTTTCAACTCACTTTTGCAACGGTAATTACTATCTTTCACCTGGTTCCATTTGGTGAGAGATTTCTGAAAGAAGCAAAAAATAGGCTGTTTACCAAAAAAGAGCATTCCGGACACCTTCTGTGGTCATTTGATCTAATAGCTGGCTGTTTTTTTCTTTCTGTTGCAGCACAGTTGGGATCTCTTCCCCTTGTGGCTGAATATTTCCACACATTTTCGGTAGTATCGGTTCTGGCCAATACTCTTGCAGTTCCGCTTCTGAGCATTATCATCCCCCTGGGCTTCCTCACAGCTTTCTTTTCGCCGATAGCTGTTGTGCTCACTCCGATTATTTCTGCTCTTATCTGGATTATAAAGCAATGTTCCGAGCTTAAATGGGCAACTTTCTCAGCTACCTCTCCCCACCCAGCGGCGATTTGTGGATACTATCTAATAATTTGGTTGGGAGCCTGGAAACTAAAAGCACGGCTTAAGGAAACGAGTGAGGAGGTCGTGTAAATTTTGCGAAAATGAAGGTTTCTGCAAATTATTATTACCTCTAGGTATAATACACATTCGCCACTGACGGTTGGATGATTCGTATCCTCCCTGTCCGCTTTATCAATTCAAGCTTGCTCGATATAATGGAGAGCCAGCTTTCGTGAGGTTATCGAGATGGAAATGCCGACCGAGGATATGGAATTATGCCTTCAACTACTGCAGCGGATAGCGGATGCACCCCTACTTGTTCGTCGAGACGACCGTTTCAAAGGGCTGATATCTAAGATTTATAAAGAGTGCAAGCGCGACGATCTCAAGGCGGAGAGATGGCGTAAAGAACAGGAAGATCGTGCCCTGCGTGCGACCACGGCCATGGTTCAGATGCAGCGGGAAGCCCTCCCTATCGCCCTCCTACTCCCTCCTTCAAATACCTCCGGCAAGCGGCTAAATAAGCCGGAAGCGTGTTATATCTGCAAAAAAGATTTTACGGAAGTCCATTTCTTCTACCATCTGCTATGCCCCGCCTGCGCCGAATTCAACTATGAGATGCGCAATCTTCATGCCGACCTAACAGGACGAACGGCTTTAGTCACCGGCGGACGCGTGAAGATCGGTTTTCAGATGGTATTGCGACTGCTCCGGGATGGTGCTAAGGTGATCATGACGACACGATTCCCGCATGCTGCCGCCTTACGATTCCACGCCGAAACAGATTCGTCCACCTGGGCTGATAGATTGCATCTCTATGGCCTCGATCTTAGAAATATACCGGCAGTGGAAGAGTTCTCCCGCCATCTTTTGAACTCAGAACCAGCCATCGATATGATCATCCATAATGCCGCTCAGACCATTCGAAGGCCGCAGGGCTTCTATCAAGACCTTATTGCTCAGGAACAGTCGCCGCAGAAGACACTATCGATAGAGGCAATACAGCTAGTTCGACAGGGCGCTCCCTCAACCCTGGCGATCTCGGATAGTTCAGCACTGCTGCCCATGGCGATTGCTGGTTCTTTGGAGACTGCATCTACAGATATTCTACCTGCAGATAGACTGGAGGACAACGAGGAGCGCGCAGATTCGCGAAATATCAACAGCTGGCTGCTGCGTCTTGACGAGGTAAGCGCGCCGGAGATGCTGGAGGTTCAGCTTGTCAACTCGGTAGCGCCATTCCTGCTGAACAGCCGGCTTAAACCACTGCTTATGCGTTCGCTGTTTGCACGCAGGTTTATTGTGAATGTCTCGGCAATGGAGGGCCAGTTTAGCCGCCATAAGACGGTTTTTCACCCGCATACGAATATGGCAAAAGCAGCGCTGAATATGATGACTCGCACTTCTGGGGATGACTACGCGAAGGACGGTATCTACATGAACAGCGTGGATACCGGCTGGGTCACCGATGAGAACCCCACTCCTAAGCGAACCCATATCCAAGATGTGCACGGCTTCTTTCCACCTCTGGATATCATCGATGGCATGGCACGCATCTATCATCCGATTGCGGTGGGAATCACGAATCCAGAGGAACCAGTCTATGGTAAATTCCTAAAAGATTTCACAACCTGCCCCTGGTGATGAGGTAAATTCTGAATAAATCCGAAAATAAATAGTCGTGTGTTTATGAGGGCTTAGGTATACATAATTTATGCTGCGCACGATGCGACACTGTTGTTTGACTGAGAGCTGGTTTATAATTAAATAGGGATGAGTATTTCACCCACTCTTATACTTCCGAAGTTAAATATGCAAACTATGAAAGAAGTGCAATACATCTTAGATGCTGATGGACAAAAAATCGGAGTCATCGTGCCCATAGCTCTCTGGCATGAAATTGCGTCGGAAAGAGAAACGGCGTACCTTTTATCTAGTGAAACCATGAAACAACGTCTGATTGCCGCCAAACAACGCACCACTGGTTTGTCACTTGAGGACACCTGTGAAAAACTACTCTATACATCCTAAATTCAGCTTGATCACTGAAACTTGAAGGACTCACTGATTGGTCTTCAAATTTAGAAAACTATTTATATTCAAACCTCTTCGGTTTCATAAACCTATGAAAACCTTAATTGCTTTTCTGGTTTGTGGGTTGTTTTTGTATATTATCTATTTTTGGTTCTATAAAATTCGAGGTGGAAATCCATTCGACAACAACCCTTTTGACAACTCTGCTTTTGATCGACCAATCTGGGTTGAGGATGGTTCGATGAATTTTGGAGGAAGTCGTCGAGGTGGCATGGTGGAAGATATTTTACATCATCAACTCAGATTATGGATGTCAAGAAGAGAAATAATTGATCTCCTTGACAGACCTGAATGGGAAGCCGACAAAATAAGCATGCTAAAATACTCTGACGCATTCAGCAAAAAAGAAAAAACTTCTCCATTGGTTATGATCTACTATTTAGGTGAGGAACTCGGAGGATACGATAGACAAGGACACTCAATTGATAGGGCTTGGTTGCATGTTCGTCATGATTTTGGTGGACGCTACATTGGTGGTGAGATATTCTTGCCTCCAGGTATGAGATAGGCATCGTATTCGAACTGGTACCTAATTACATCTGATCCCACTTGAGGATTATATTCGTGAGGATCGTACTGGCAGACACAACGAGTGCAAGTACTGCTACTGAAGCGGCAATATAGAAATAATCTCCCATAACCCACGCTCCAATTCGAAAAAATCAGACTCTAACTTCTGATCTTTCTACTTCAAATATTGTCACACAACTATGCATTTACTACACCATAGTACAGTTATAACCGCAAATTTCATCGAAAACATTCAAAAACATAACGCTGATTTTGGTGGAGGTGATTGGAAGGTCGAGCGCGAAATATCTGCCTGGTCGATAATTGTGTGATGTGCTCGGAGGTTTGTATGCCAGGAACTGTTACTGATTATACTGAGTTGCTTAAAAGATTCGTCTGCCTGATTCTGATAGCGATGTTCATGATGATTTCCACTGTATCTTATGCAGGTCCGCCATTCTTGACTGACGATCCTGAAACGGTGGAGTTTCATCATTGGGAAGTCTATCTCGCTTCACAGTATGCGAACAATCGGGATGGATTCTCCGGAACCTTGCCGCATTTCGAAGTCAATTATGGAGCAGCGCCTGATCTGCAGCTACACATAATCGCTCCTTTTGCCTACGACCATCCGAACGGCATGCCGATGTTATACGGATTTGGTGATATCGAATTAGGGATGAAATATCGTTTCATTCACGAGACAAAACGTCGACCTCAAATCGGAATATTCCCGCTAATAGAAGTACCTTCAGGAGATACTGCAAGAGGGTTGGGAAGCGGTGAGACACAGATATTCCTGCCCGTTTGGATACAGAAGAGTTGGGGACCGTGGACAACTTATGGCGGCGGTGGATTCTGGCATAACCCAGGTGCGGGAAATCGGGATTACTGGTTTACCGGGTGGCTGATTCAGCGAAAGCTCTCCGACAAATTAACCATCGGAACAGAGATATTTCACGCTTCTTCCAGCGCAGTTGGTGAATCGGATAGAACCGGTTTCAATATCGGGATGATTTATGATTTCGATGAAGGCCATCATCTGTTGTTCTCCGCTGGAGATGATATACACGGCCAAAATCGGAGTTCTGTATATTTAGCCTACCAGATCACATTCGGCCCTCATGAACAAGAGAAATAAGAAAACGACCATCACTCTTCATTGTATATAGGCAGCGCTACTGTAACGGTCGTACCGACACCTAGTTTACTCTCATATTGAATTGTTCCATGATGGGACTGTACAATATTCTTACAGATCGAAAGTCCCAGTCCAGTCCCGCCGGTTGGGCGTGTTCGAGAGGTATCGATGCGGTAGAACCGCTCTCCCAGATGAGCCAGATGCTCCGCCGCAATCCCAATTCCCTGGTCTGCAACCCGAATAATAGCACTGCTGCCTTGTCGCAGTGCGGTTATTGTGATCTCTCCCTCCGGGGGAGAATATCTGAGCGCGTTATCCAGCAAATTCGTAAAAAGGCGAACTAGCTCCGATTCGTTTCCCAGAACAGTGAGTGTATCCTCACGAATATCTACTTTGATCGCAGCGCCATCGATATGCCGAATACCCTTCACTGCGAGATCGACGACTTCTTTTACCAGAAGTTCGATATGGCTGCTGCTCGATAGACCTTCATCAGATCGGGCGAGAAGCAGCAGGTCCTGAACCAGTGTGGACATCGAACTCGCTGCTCGGTCAATCTCCTGAAGTGAACTCCGGTACTCCTCTTCATCCGGGTTGCTGTTCAGCGTCATGCTCGCCGTACCTTTAATAATTGTGAGCGGCGTCTTCAGCTCATGGGAGGCGTCAGCAGTAAATCGCCGCTGCTGTTCCAAAGCCTGTTCCTGCCGGGTATACGCAGACTCCAAACGCCCCAGCAGGCCATTGAAAGTGTTCGCTAGCTCAGAGAACTCATCATTACCTGAGACCGGCAGGCGATCCGAGAATTTCAGGGCGCTG
>JANXSG010000110.1 GCA_025352825.1 Chthonomonadaceae bacterium
AATTCCAAAGTGAGTGTAATTGTATCAATTATTTGCCCTAAGAAGAGAAGTAGTCGTGAGTAAAATTATTGTCAATATATTAGAAATCAAAGAGGATAGATTATACCATTTCGCTACAGCGAATAACACAGAATATACTTAATAGTCATAAAGAACTGGTATTAGCGCAATTATTTCAGACGCAAGAAGTTTACTGAGAAATGTACAAATTAAATATATTCATCGTCTATTTGGATAACACTCAACTCGGACTATCTTAAAGCGGAAATTAGAGGCACAACCTGAAGTGAAACCAGACGTATTGTTCCACCTAGACTGAAGAATTCGAGCAGCCGATTATCATTCGGGAGGAAACAGGAACTGAATACCATGCTTCCGAACTCAGCGAATACTTCGATGGAAGTTCGATCAAGCAGAATTCTCAATTGAAGTCGGTTCGTACCCGCCTGAAGCTGTATCTCACTACCCAGCACACTCAGGCGATTATCCGCAGCGCGATACCGCACCTCCGCCCCCGCGAATCGTAAGCCAAATCCTAGTGAATCGCGAATATCGACATCGAGTGAGATATCAAATAGTTCACCAGTTACTTCCTTAAGCGGATTCTCCCCGGTCTTTATATCTACATCTTTAATTTTAAGCGGCTTCTCATAGAGCGTATGAATTTCGCGAACAGGCTGCTTACATAATCGAACACCATCAGCAAAAGTCTTCAATGTCAATTCGACAGGGAACGACATCTGCTGATTAAAAGGCATACCAGGATACTCGCCGCCGCGCATCCATGCGATCTGGATACGCCGGCCATCCTCCTTCAGAATATCGCTGAAGGTCTGAGCCGCGTAGTAGTTTTTACCCCAATCTCCTTTCAGCTTCTCGCTCTCCGGTTTGAACTCGCGGCCATCAAAGCTTCCCACCTGATACTCTCCATCCGCACCTAGAATCACCCACCTTGTCTCTCTCTTCACGCCATCCAGAGGCAGCTCGAACAGGTCAGGGCACTCGAAGTATCCGCCAATCCAGCTCTCCTGGCTCCACTCCGTAAGGTTAGCCGACGATAGAATTTCGATCCCGTTCTCATCGCCTTTCTTCACCCACAACACCATGATCCACCGATGAGACAGCTCGTGCCAGAACACTTTCGGGTCTCTATTCTCTTTTTCAAGTGAAGGAACCACCGGGTTCTTATCGTACTTTTTCCAGGTTCTTCCACGATCATTGCTATAGGCCATACACTGGACAAATGGCTCTTTTGCACCTGTATAGAAAGCAAGCAGCGTTTTGAAATTCCCCTGCTGAAGTCCAGTGACATTCCGGATATCAACCACAGCGCTGCCAGAGTAGCAGGTGCCATACTCGTCCGGTGCAAGTGCAATAGCAATCTCCTGCCAGTGCACCAGATCTTTACTAACCGCATGCCCCCAATGCATATCCCCCCAATCCGTGCTTGCAGGATTGTGCTGGAAAAACAGATGATATTCCCCTTTATAGTACACCATTCCATTCGGGTCGTTCAGCCAATTCTTTTTTGCGGTAAAATGGAACTGCGGACGGTATTGTTCACTGATATTTTCAGTCATATTTATATCCTTCTAAGACGGCTGGGTATATGCAAGCGTCAATTAAGGTACTCCCGTATTCGAAAACCTGTAACCTCGCCAGCATTCTATCATCAAAACATAGTGTACACTATGTACGAAACATTGTTCGTAATTTCTTCGCTCAAGTTTCCGCACTCTCATGAAAATCAAAACTTCCATCAAAACATTTTTTAGATCGAACTCTATATGGATTATGTATCCCTTTTTGATAATATCGGCAGCGCTGGCCCGCGGAACCGATGCACCTCAGATAAACAAACTTCAACAGCAGTTCGAAAACCAGATACAGCCTTCGATTCAGAAATACTGCAATCCCTGCCACAACAACACAAAAGTGAGCGGCGGCGTCAACCTTGCCGCTTTCAAAACAGTAACCGAACTTCAAAAAGATCAGGATACGTGGCGCAAAGTGGTTCTGCAACTCCGATCGCGCAGTATGCCACCGAATGGCAGCCCAGCTCCTGACGATGCCCTTCGCGAGACGCTTACACGCTGGCTGCATACTACCTTGGAGAACACAGATACCAAGGTAGTCCCTGCAAGCCCGGGACGAATACTCGTACATCGGCTCAGCCGCTCCGAATATAATAACACCATTCGGGATCTTCTCGGAGTGAATTCCAAACCTGCAGATAGGTTCCCGGCAGATGGCAGTGGCGGCGGAGGCTTCGATAACAACGCCGACACACTGTTCCTGCCTCCCATACTCATGGAACGTTACATGGAGGCGGCGGGAACTATCCTGAACGAAGTTAAGCCTTCACTGCTTCTAATTGCCAAACCGGGAAAAGGTTTATCCGAGACTCAAGTCGCCAAGCGAATTCTCGATCACTTTTCCACACTTGCTTATCGGCGGCCTGTAACTTCAGTCGAGGTCGCCAGGCTCCTAAGTCTTTACACTCTGGCTCGAAAGCGTGGGGCGGGTTTTGAACAATCAGTAAAATTCGCTATGAAGGGAGTTCTGGTTAATCCCAATTTCCTATTTCGGATGGAACCAGACAAGTTGTCGAATGATGCTTATCAGATCAGTGATTACGAACTAGCCAGCCGCCTCTCGTACTTCCTATGGTCTTCCATGCCAGATGATGAACTTTTCAAGCAAGCCGCAAAGAACCGCCTCCATCATCCGGATGTAATCGACTCGGAAGTAACCAGGATGCTGCAAAGCCCGAAATGCCGGGAATTTGCTGAGAGTTTTGCAGGTCAGTGGCTTCGAGTTCGAGAATTATATTCTACAGCTCAGCCCGACCCAGGCAAGTTTCCTGCGTTCACGCCAGTTATTCGGGACGCGATGTTTCAGGAAAGTGTCGATTTCTTCCAATCGCTCCTCACCGACAATGCAGGTCTGACGCGGATGCTTGATGCGGACTACACTTTCCTCAATGAAGATTTGGCGAAGTTCTACGGCATCGATGGGGTACAGGGCAAGGAGTTCCGTCGCGTGCAATTGGCGGATAAGCGGCGAGGCGGCATTCTTACTCAGGGAGCAGTACTGACACTCACTTCTTATCCCCAGCGAACAAGTCCAGTACTGCGCGGGAAATGGGTTCTCGAAAATATTCTTGGATCGCCGCCGCCGCCACCGCCTCAGGTCGTCGCGGTTCTCTCCGAAAACGATGCTCCAGAAAAAGGTGAGACTTTCCGCCAGCGGCTGGAAAAGCATCGCAGCAAACCGGAATGCGCATCATGCCATGCACGTATGGATCCTATCGGATTTGGCCTGGAGAACTACGATCCCATCGGCAGGTGGCGCCGAGATATCGGCGGCGTGAAAGTCGATTCTTCCGGAGTATTCAACTCGGGAGAGAAATTCGACGGCCCTGTCGAACTGAAACGAATTCTGCTTTCAAGAAAGAAGGAATTCATTCATAATTTCACAGAGAAGATGCTTTCCTACGCTCTAGGGCGTGGGCTGGAGCCGTACGATCTGCCATCTGTTCGAAATATATCCGTTAAAGTAGAAAAAGATGACCGCATATCGATACTTGTCCGAGAGATCGTGAAGAGCTATCCATTTCGATATCGAAAAAACGTGATATCACAATCTGTTTCAAAATGAATTTCAGGAGCTGGAATGAAAGACAAGCATCATCAAATATCTCGCAGAACAGTTCTCAAAGGCCTTGGTGTAAGTATGTGTATTCCCTGGCTGGAGTCGCTCACTTCATCCGCCGCGATGGCCGCAGGTCGTTCAAAAGCGATTGCAGTTCCTCCAATACGTATGGCTGCGCTCTACATGCCGAACGGCGTCAATATCCACACTTGGGAACCTAAAGGTATTGGTCAGGCTTACGAGTTATCCCCGACGCTGGCTCCGCTTGCAAATGTGAAGTCGGAAGTACTCGTACTTACAGAATTGATGAATCAACATAGCACCGATGGCGATGGTCACTATGCAAAAGTGGCTCCGTGGCTGACCGGCACACATATCACCAAAACCACCGGAAGCAATCTGCGGTGCGGCGGGGTATCACTCGATCAGGTTGTCGCTCAGCGTGTTGGAAACATGACGCCTCTTCCCTCTCTGGAACTGAGCATCGAACCGATCACGATGGGCGTCGATACCAACGTTGGTTTCACTCGTCTGTATGGCTCGCATATATCCTGGAGCGATCCCTCCACACCTGTTTCACGCGAGATAAACCCGCAGCTAGCTTTCGACAGGATTTTCTGTTCCCATACCGGAAACAGTTTGGCATCATCCTCTCTTGATAAGAGTATCCTTGATTTAGTGGCGGAAGATGCTAAGCAGCTTCAGACGAAAGTCGGCTCCGAGGACAAACGCAAACTGGAAGAGTACTTTGAATCAGTTCGGGCCGTGGAGAAGCGAATAGCATTCGATGCCCGGAAGCGTGCGGACGAGTATTCAGGCGACCCGCTGGCTCGCAAGGAGATCGATAAATTAGGCGGTCGTATTAAGGACTATTATCAGGACCCTGCTCGGCTGAGCGAGCGTAGTATCGATCATACAGAGCAGGTTCGAATCATGCTGGATATTATGGTTCTCGCTTTTTGGACGGATACCACCCGCGTCGCGACCTTCATGTTTGCCAACGAGGTAAGCGGCAAGAATTTCTCGTTTATCCCCGGCGTAAGTGGCGGCCATCACCAGATATCACATCACGAAAACGACAAAAGTAAACTGCAGGAGTATCATCTTATCAACCGCTGGCACATTCAGCAGTATGCCTATATGCTGGAGAAGATGAAGAGCATCAAGGAGAGCAATGGAACCCTGCTGGATAACTCGATGGTGCTCTTTGGCAGCGCAAT
>JANXSG010000130.1 GCA_025352825.1 Chthonomonadaceae bacterium
CTATTCGCAAAGCTGTCTAGCCGATTGCGCCACATTTCCAAAATTTCTGTACTGACCATAAAAGCACCTCCGAATTATGATGCTCTCATTATCCTACATTAGAGGATTGAAGTTGAAGGTGGCAAATATTGGACGCTTACATTTATTCAGAATATTTGGAAAAATGAATTTCCAGAACATAGCACTTTCTTAAAGCCTCGGAAATGAGCGTGGAGTTTATCACATAAAGTGTCTGTTTTGTGGTTAACTATATAAAACGGGAACAGTATTGGCATGAGGCGTTGATTCCAAGTGCAAAGAGAGAGCTAACGAATGGAAACCTTAACCGAACCGACCGCAAAAGTTTATCTGTTGCAAATCTTACTCCTTCTTATTTCTGTCATCCCGACCGCTGCAGCAGGCTCAGATTTTCATTGGGAAATTAGACACAAAGAATTGGGGTCGTATATCTGCACGGAAACTTTCTCTACTGGTCGTACAAAGAAGTTTCAAAAACAGTATTCAGCACAAACTGAAATTCGGAGGGAGCGGCGTCACCTCTATCGATGTTCGAGCGAATATAGAGATTTCGTCGACAGCATCCTGGGTAGATAACAACGGTAAGCCTGCTTTAAATGCGCCATTGGATGCTTTTTTCGTGGGAAAAACATCGATTGAATGTGCTGCCTCTCAAGGCATAATCGAATCAAGCCAATCGGAAGGATTCTCCAGCAATACAAAATTTGATGGAAAGCATTTACATACAGCAAGTACTGAGGTTTTGCAAAAATCGGGATCATCCGGTTTATTTACAAATTCTAAAAAGATATCCTTTAATATCCGAGTGGTAGATCCTGTCTATTCGGAATGCACTCTTGATTTTACATACAAATTAATCCCAAAAAACCGTAGCGTAATGATTTCGTCCAGCATTGATCCCACATATAAACGAGTTTTAGTGAATGGTGTTCCAACCCAGGTAGTTAATCAATCTGATGCGTTCGGAAACACAAAGGCAGACACTTTATATCCAGATGAATCTGGATCAGATGTGGTTTTTATGGCGGTCCCATTCAAGAATTGGAATTCAAATAGTGATTATCACTGGTTCAGCTCCCTTACTGAGAATTGGGAAAAAGGGGGCAATGCACCTAGCAATATCGAAGCACTGAAGATCAATTATAAGAACTTAGATCAGTCGAAAGAAATTTCAGACCACATCTTTCTAAGAGTAAATGGTAAAGATACTTCGCATGATCTAAAATCGAACTACTATCTAAAATTCCATCACAACGGTTCGGAAGATTGGCATGTGACAAAGCGCGTTGAACATCCTCTGCCATTCGTGACAAAAGGAAAGAATCCGGAATGGGGAGACCGGATTCCTATTTTGTCAAATTATACTAATACAGCTCAAATTTATAACCGCTCAGATTTTATTAAGACATTTCCAATCCCAAATTTGTCTAAAATAATGGAATCGATTTCCATTGAAAACCGCATTGTCACGAAGGAATCGGATACTTCTGCGTTTAAGACCTATCTTCGCAAAATAGGAAGGGATAGCACTTCATCAACGAATTCCATGTCGCTTAAAACCAAGATACCTCCTTACACAGCCTTAGAAATCTATTTTGCACCCATGTGGACTGAATTATCTGGTATTTGTTCCGAATGGGATCAGCACGGATATCGAGGCGAGATTGCTTGGTTGGCCAAAATATCACCAAACCGTAACAATGCACCGTCCATGGCTACTTGTGTCAGTTCAGTGAATCTCCCGCGTCCAAAGCAATAACTCAAGAATATTAAAATTGATATAAAGCATGAGAATGGTGACTAGGCCATCAAGTATAAATTCTGATCATCCGATATTCACTACATTCTAAACAGCATATCCCTATGTCAAACATCGTAATCTCTGTAGCTATCGTCAACTGGAATACCCGCAATATGCTTTTGGATGCCCTCGATAGCATCTATCTCGTTCCCCCTTCATTTCCTATGGAAGTAATTGTGGTGGACAACGCCTCCTCGGATGGCAGCGCGAATGCCGTTGCCGAAATGTTTCCACAGGTCATACTTATTGCGAACACAGATAATCGAGGTTATGCAGAAGGAAACAACCAGGCGATTGAAAGCGCAGACGGTGAGTTTGTTCTTCTGCTAAATCCAGATGTATTGCTTCCTGCAGGCGGGCTGGAGAAGGCCGTACAATTTATGCAGACTCACCCAGATGCGGGCGCGCTGGGTGTGCGGCAGGTTCACCCAAACGGTGATCTCCAGAGATCGGTGCGTGGTTTTCCATCACCACTTGCTATCTTATGGGAACTCATCGGCATAAGCGCCATGTTTAGAAAGAACAGGTTTTTTGGGAGCTACAGAATGAGTTGGTTTGATTATAAGTATGTGGCGGAAGTCGATCAGCCGATGGGCACGTTTTTGCTTTTGCGCAGTGAAGTAATCAAGCAGGTTGGAATGCTGGATGTGGCTTTCCCGATATTCTTTAATGAAGTGGACTGGTGCCTGCGCTGCAAAAGAGCTGGCTGGAAAATCTACTTCACCCCGGAAGTAGAGATTATTCACTACGGTGGTGCGAGTACAGTGCAGGTCGGAGCGGCGATGGCATGGGAATCGAGGCAAGGGCTGCTTCGTTACTATGCCAAGCACTATGCCTCTCCTCTTTACCTGCCATTCCGTGCACTGGTTGCCGCGGCATCATGGCCACATGCCTGGATTAAAAGCAGAACACGTAAATCCTAATCGTTGTTCCAAATCATGCTCGTTTGCGATTCTAACATTTCCTGAATCTGCCAATAATTCAGTTTAATTTGTGCTCTTTCTAGTAATATTATGGAACAAGATTCTGTATCGGCAAATCGTGATGATCATTATTCTCAGCATTTTTATACTGTAATGCAGTCTTAGGAAAACTATGGAAATGTCCTTGAAGAAAAAACAAGTTTCTGTTCTTCGACCATGTAATTATGGTGGAAATACATCTGCACGTTCCCAATATGCGAGAAAAAAGAAGATATTGATTGCAGATTCCGATGTCACAGAGACAGCAAGGTTAAACCAGTTTCTACAAAACCATAATTTCGAGTGCATCCTTGTGAATGATGTATTTGCTGCAGTACGACTCACTAAACTCCAAAAACCCGATCTGTTTATAATCAATCTTGGGATATCCGGGAACAATGGACTGCTGCTGATGCATAAACTTAAGTACATACTTTCGGCATTTAATATCCCCATTATCATCACCAATTCAGATGAAAAGATGCTGGATAAAGAGCAAGCACTGCACTTGGGAGCAGAACTATTTCTTAGAATACCCACTGGAAATGATGTGATGCTCCTGGCTATTATGAACTGTTTGAGCAGCCAATCGATAAATAGGATCGCCCACATAGATCGGCTTTCCGATGCGGCTTAGATGCTTTAACTATCCCCTACATCGCTTTTGAGATTGGTATTAAACATGGATTGCTTGGCAAATAAAAAAATTTTGATCGTGTCGGATTCAGGTAATCTGCTTCGATGCGTGAATCTCTCTCTTCAACGCAATGGATGCCAGACAATCCTGGCGAGAGATGCAGTGAAAGCGGTCGGCTTGGCTATGTTTGAGCGCCCTGATTTAATATTAATCGATACTGAGTTACATATTGGAGATTCTGATCGTATCACCGCCCATCTAAAGTCAGTTCATGAGACGAGCACTGTTCCTATCATCATGATTCAAAAAGAGTCCTCTTCGAGATCGATTGAGCCAAATAATCAATGTCAGCTGAATGCATTCATTCAATCGCCTTTTGATACACAAAAACTGCTTGATACAATTCAGTCAGTATTTCAAATTAGCAGCTCAACTAATGTTAAAAATCAAAGCAGGCAGGATCGGGCCGCCTAAACCTGAGCTTTATTTTTCTACCCTTATAAATCACAAGCACCAGAAGGAATCTTCCCATTACAACTTGAAAGAAACGTGAGTATGAGGATTATTCATTTCTACGCTATGAAAGCAGTTAGTAAAACCGCTCACCCGTGTGCTATTTCCCCTTTGTGAGATACTACTACTGAGGCGGAAACACCACGAATAGATGGCTGACTTAATATCCGTAAATAATGGGCAGTGGCACATACGACTTTTTGGAGATGGTTCTGTTCAGAAACCATCTGGCGAGATCATTAACTTTAACGGTCGTAAAGTCGGAGAGCTGCTGGCATATCTTGCCCTCAATCCGTATCAGCCCCACTCGCGCACAAAAATAACCTCCACACTCTGGGCCGATTCCGATGTTGGTAATGAGCGCACACGTCTCCGACAGGAGATTGCGGCACTACGCCTTCTTTTCGCAGATGTTGATGGCTCAATTCCTCTTGTACACATCACACACAATGAACTTCGATTAGACGATCGCATTACTATAGACTGTACTCGGTTTATGGAGATCTACACCAAAGCTAAACAAGAACTTGATACGAAAGCCAAAGTACTTCTACTGCAAGAGTCGCTTAGTCTCTACTCCGCTGATCTTCTCCCTGACTACGACCCTTCCTGGATAGTCTCTGAACGTAATCGTTATATTCAGTTGCGAGAGAGGGTGATGCTTGATCTTGCCGCGGCACAGCATCTACTAAGAAACTTTTCAGCCGAAGAGGAGACTCTTCTAAAAATCCTAACTCATAATCAACTCTGCGAAGAGAGCCATATTGCTCTCATGCAGCTCTATTCACTGCTAGGACAGTCAAAACGTGTTGAAAAGCAGTACAAGGATATTGAAAGAGTTTTGTTCGATGCCTATGGTGCCCCGCCCAGTGGGGATATTCGCCTACTTGCTGCATCACTTGGTGAAAAAGCGACGATCCAGGCGGCCGCTCAAACAGAACTTAGTGCGCAGCTTTCAAAAACTGAAATCTCTCCATCTGCAACCGAAATTCATGTTCGAACATCCGAGGCATCCTCTGTTCGGGAACATGCCGAATCACCATCGGTTCCTCAGTCAAATCAAACGCCCCTTAAATTAAGATCTTTCCCCCGATTATTTTGGCTAATGCCTGCGGTTCTTCTGATATCATGCTTTGCAACGGCTATGTTATGGATGACCACACGAAGTCATCACGTCCCACCAAGAATAGTTTCTACGGTTAAGCCTTTCCAGCCCAGGTGGTCATTTCTCTACACATCTCGTTCTGGTGAAAAAACAAACTCACAAGGCAATTCAATCGCATCCGATGCGACGGGCATCTATGTTACAGGACTTATTCAGACTGATCGTGATGATGTGGATATACTCACTTTGAAGCTTTCACAAGAGGGAAAATTGATCTGGGCAGATAGATACTCCAGCCCAGAACATGATTGCGATCGTGCGTACTCACTCTGTCTAGGAGAAGGTGGTAGCTTGTATGTACTTGGAGAGACCTTTGTGCCAAAGAGTGTGGGCGTAGCGGAGGGATGGTATCTTACGCTTTTGAAATACAGCACCGATGGAAGGCGTGAATGGGTGCAGAGATCGCACAATCGCGTAAAAAACGATTCACATAGAATGCAAGTGATATCCGATGGTCAGAGTGGGTGCTATTTAGCAGGTACTGAATTGTTAAATGGAAAGCAGAACATTATTGCAATGCACTACAGCAGTTCTGGAAGAATGCTCTGGCAAAAATCTCTTAAGGAAGGAGCCGAAACTAAATTCAGCCGTTTTGCAGCGAATAGAGATGGCACACTTTTTCTTTGCGGATCTGCGAGGCATATTGATCAAAATGACATTGCCGATGATGATGGCTTTGTTATCAGTCTAGAAAGCACGGGTAAGGAGATGTGGAGAAAATCTATTCGAGGCCCTGTCACTGGCAGTGATTCATCTGATAACCTGATTTTGGACAGAGGTGAAAATGTCTATGTCTCTGGTGTTTTCGATACTGGCAGCACTGCGGAGGGCGGAAAGGGCAAACAGCTCGGGATCGACAAATTCAGCTCGAATGGTTCACATCTTTGGCATCGTCTCGCACGGGATACAGGCCCGTATGTAACTCAGTGTGGTCTCTCCTGCAATCAATTGGGGGATGTGGCCATGGGTGGAACTGAGAATTATACAGACGGCAGCCTGGGGGCAGCCATAGTCTGGTACGACGCTAATGGTGATCAGACACGGAACTCCCACTATCCGCTTTCCCTGGGAATGCGTAGTGCGGAATTAATAAGCTTAAATCTAGAAAGAGATGGATCATGCATTTTTATTGGCCAGATTTCCCAGAGCTTAATTCATGAAGAAAGTTCCCTCCTGATTGTTAAGAATGCTATTGATGGTTCACCGAAAAAGGAATCTTTGTACAATATAGCACCCGGTCGCCCAAACTATGCCAAGGATTTTTGCACCTACGGAGAAAAGTATTTCGTGACTGGGCAAGCTGGTATTAATAGTACAGAAAACACTCTGTTGGTAAATTCCTACTGACGATTAAACCTGGTTTCAATGTGCAGCTACGCCCTCTCTGCTGTTATCGGCAGAGAGGGCTGATAAAGAAATGCTCCAATACTACTTCGTTCTATCAGGGCCTATCTCACCTGCCGCAACCATGGAGAGCAAGGGAGAGTCTTCGATGGTGAGGGGTAAATTGATACGTCCTCGCCTGCGGCTGGACTCATAGGTTGCATAGATAATTTCTGTGTGCTGAATGGCATTATCTGCTGTCAGAACTGATCGATACCCAGGTTCATCCAACTGCCGCACCACATCGGCACAGGCCAGCGCAAAATCCCCAATCGGCCCCTGAGGAACCTCCACATGGCGCCACTGCGAATCGCCTTTGCCACGAATACGCATAGTTCGCTCAGAAGTAACTTCTATTACTCCTTCCGTACCAATGAGTCGATGTACGCACCCAATTTTTGCGTCTTCTCCGGATATGAAAACTCCGCGAACGCCATTTTTCCATTTATAATGAACCATAGCCTGGTTTTCCATAAAGGCGCCGAATATTCGTTTTTCTGTGTGGCTCTCAATTTGGCCCATCACCCACTCAATAGGGCAGTCTCCATTATAGAGCTGCATCATATCCAGCCAGTGAGTACCCCAGTCCAGCATATCTCCACACTCGGCTTCGATCATTACCAGATCACCAATTTCGCCATCCACCACCGCTTTGCGCACTGCCTGGAAAAGTTTGATATGTCTCCTCTGATGATTGAAAGAGAGCAGCGATCCGTGCTTATCTGCGGCATTCTTCATACGCTTCGCATCCCCCCAAGTAGTAGCCATCGGCTTCTCACAATGGATTGCTCGTACACCAGCTTCCGCTGCTGCGACTGTCATCTCAGCATGAAGATGCGGCCAGGTGCAGATACTCAGTATTTCAGGTTTTTCTTTCGCCAGCATCTCTTTATAATCGCAATATACTTTTGCCTGAGCGCCATTTTTCTCAAGAAAATACTCAGCGAGGGACTGGTCTAGATCTGATACAGCCACAAGGTCTACCCTCTGAGTGGCCATGAAATTGGGGTAGTGCGTATGTGCCATGCCGAATCCGGTCGCGCCTTCCGTACCATGTGGCCTGCCTGTGCCAATAATCGCATATCTGTAGCGGCTTACGCTCATGCTATAGTATCTCCTTTAAAAATCAATACATATAAATTCTTTTGGACATTTCTGTATAGAGTTGTGTTTTTCCTTCGGCAAACTCAGCTTTAAAGCTTTTTCGCAAAGCATTTGCAAAAAAATGATTTTCAGTTTATAATAGAGGAGTTAATTCTATTCAGATAGAATTGTATTATTATAGGCCCGGATGCACTCATTAGTATGGACTGCTATGCGATTTTGAGACAGAGTTATTCTTTGTGATTTCTCAACATAAAATTCTGTGCACATGAGGAATATGCATTTCGGCAGTATTTTTGCTGGATCATTTTCTATATTCTAACCAATCAAGGCAATATCTTACTTTTGTGGAGCCTGAATTTCTCAATGAATATCCGAATGAACCTTCCGGCCAGTGCAGCTGTCGGCTTGACATTGTTATCTACTATTTGCAGCAGCCCAATTCTAGCTCTTACTATCTCAGTAACTGAGGATGTGAGCGTACTTGGTGGCACTAGAGCAAACCAAAATTATGAGAATAATGCCTACAAGGGTGGACTTTTCTCAGGTGTAGATGGTGCCTACAGTTCCGCCAATCCATCCGATGCCCCTGCCCGATTTTATCTACAATTCACACTTCCTACCCTCGAATCTGGGACTACAATTCTATCAGCTACCCTGAATGGATATTACAATAACAGTTACAGTATGTTGAATGGCCTGACATTCGATCAATCAGTACATCATCTCTATCTCGCAAACTCCAACAATTGGGATTCCAGTACTCTAACTTGGAACAATCAGCCAGGCCTAAGATCTGTCCCAATTGGTTCCTTCATTCCAGATAAAAGCCCGGGCTGGCGTACATGGGGCATAACTCAGGCGGTTAAAGAGAGCTATCAGGCTGGAAATACACTCAGCATAGGGTTTCGCGCAGACAATGAAAATGTGAGCGCAAACAATAATGACTGGGTATTCTTCGCAAGCCATGAATCCGATCCGAATTCTGCCTTCTATCTAGAATTGAAACTGGGCGGAAAAGGGCCAAAAAACACACCTGAACCCACAACATGTGCATATTGCCTCAGTGCTATCCTGTGCGGTGGAATGTTGTATCGCCGACGTAAGATGTCTCATTAACTTTTCTCCATGGCATTCCAACCCTATATCGCCGCATCAGATTATTAACCACGAATTACACTAATTAACGCGAATAAATGTAAGATGAATTTATTCGCGTTAATTGGTGTAGTTCGTGGTTAGATTAAAACATCTCGTCTTCTAAGCTTTGCAAGCTCCGTAAAAAGACCCGACATTTTCGGATACATCGCATTGTAAAAAGCTAACTGATGACTATAAAACTCAGATATAGCTTCCTCTGGTAGTATCATTTCAGCTATTGGAGCAAAATTGCTGCACGCCGCATCATAACTGGTATAAATGCCTATTCCCAATGCAGCAGCCATTGCTGCGCCACAGGATGTAGCTTCGCTTAATCTCCCCATGAGTTGAAGAGGAGTACCGTAGATCGAAGCAAGCATCTTCCGCCACAGCTCACTGCGCATTCCTCCGCCAAGAGCACTGATTTTCCCGATTGCACCGGCTGCTTCCGTAAGGGCCGACAGATTGCTTGCCAGAGCATAACTCACTCCTTCATATACTGCACGCGCCATATCTGCTCTGCCATGCGATGCAGATAAGCCAAAAAATACACCCCGCGCATCCGCATCCCAGATTGGGGAACGCTCACCCATCAGATAAGGTAAAAATAGAAGTCCATTACTTCCTGGCGGCGCTTCAGAAGCCAAATTTTCAAGCTGTTCGAAAGTAGCTTCTGCGCTGATATCTCTCCCGATCCCTATCGCCTTCAGAAACCAATCAAGGCTCGATCCAGCGGACTGTACCGTGCCATAAAGTACAAATTTGCCCGCTTCAAGAGTACAAAACGAAGATACCCGTCTTGTCATATCCGGTTTGAATCCTTGTGTCACCACTGCGACCCAGGACGAACCTCCTAGATAGTGATAGGCATCACCATCGCAAAAGGCGCCTGCGCCTGCAGTGGCACATGCTCCATCGCCGCCACCTACTACGACAGGAGTCCCTTCGGGTAGACCAGTTTCATTAGCGGCATCACGAGTAATTCGCCCCAGTAAGTCTGCTGAGCTGCGTACTTCTGGCAGAATGGCTTCGGAAAATCCTGCCGCTTCAATCAGCTCCGGAGACCAGCAGCTCTCGCTCATATCAAAACATCCGGTAAGAGATGCATCGGAGTAGTCCGTCACTCCCCATACTCCGGTCAGCTTCGCCCCTATGAAATCTTTTGTCTGGACACACCATTGAGCGCCTTTAAGAAGTTCCAGCCTGTTATCTTTAAGCCAGGCGAGTTTCCCTAGCGTAAAGTTGGGAGCAAGTCGATTGCCGGAAATGAGATAAGCACGCTCCTCACCTATGCGCGATTCCATGGAACGGCACTGTTCTGCACTGCGGATATCGGCGTGAATAATCGAGCTGCCGATTGAATTTCCGTGGTTATCCACAAGCAGGCAACCATTCATCATTCCGGAAAGCCCAATGCCTGCCAGATTATGGAGTGCATGGGGGCAGACATCCATCAGTCGTCTGGAGCTTTCACAAACTGCTGTCCACCAGTCGTTAGGGTCGTGTTCTGCCCATCCTTGTTGTGGATAGTACGTGGGATATGGAGAAAATACAGAAGCTGCTATCCTGCCTGCACTATCGAAAAGAGTAGCTTTATTCCCAGTCGTACCGAGGTCGTGAGCAAGAATATATTCTGTCATTCAGTGTGAACCTGAAGAATGCTGGAAAGGCTTAACTGAACTTGCTCTGTTATTTTCGGATTTGAATCATCGAGCATCGACTGCAGTTTGGGAACTGAATCCATAGCAATACTCTCCATTCTTCCGAGTGTAATAACACAGTAGGCACGCACATCGTCATCGATATCGTCAAGGCCATGGATTAGTTCAGGAACGATGTCTGCGGTTTCGGGGTAGACCTCGCTCAGTGCATGGGCTGCATACCAGCGCACTTTTTCATCCGGATCGTACAGCAGTTTTCCAAGTGCCGGGACTGCTGTTAAACCGTATCCCCGCGTGCCAGCAATCGCATGGGCAGCGCTCCATCGGTTATCCGGGTGGGGATCGGATAGCTCCTTTATCAATTCGGGAAGAGCAGTATGAGACATCTCTCCGAAACATGCGAGAGCCGCAGAAGCCATTCCCGGAAACAGACGTTTCTTATCATCTAGAGCTGTAATAAAATACTGTATATACTTGTCAAACTCTTCGGTGATATGAGAAACGGCAACTCTGGCCCAGAGAGCAGTATGTGCATCTTTACTCTCGAGCATTTGTGTTAAAATCGTCAGTGCATCAACAGCATCTGGACCAATATTGGCCAGATCACGGCATGCATTCCAACCTACGGAGACATGCTGATCTGAAAGCGCATTGATGAGGGTTTGAATTCTATTTTTCTCGTCCTTACTCAACACTTTCATCATTTATGGAAAGCCGCCTGGACTGCACCCTTCGTTTTCTGAAGCCCAATAGTCGCCACACTGAGTGGGTCTGTTTTCCAGTAGGACTCATTGAACAGTTCGAGTGAAAGTATGCCATCAAAACCTATTCCATCCAGTGTCTGCAAAATATCGGTAAGAGGAGCTATTCCATCGCCGGGATAGATTCGATCTGCATCGGTGATGGTAGATTTGGGGAAACCTGACGGATAATCGTTTATGTGGAGCAGCGGTAAAGCCGAGGCCTGGAGCATCGACAGTCCATGATAGTGCGAGCCTCCCTTGTAGAGATGATAGACATCTGCCAGGATACAGGCACGGGGGTGGGCGCTCTCAATTGCCACAAGCGCAGCCTCGCCCAGCCTGTTAAGTGTCTGGGAGAATCCCCATACTTCGGCCATGGGAGAGACACCCATAGAATCTCCCAGTTCACACAACTCACGATATCGTATGGCGACCTGAAGAAGATCGAGCCTTTTAACATCGACAGCTCCCATGGGAGGAGCGGCGATAAGGCTCGCGCCAAGCTGATTCATGAGATCCATATTGCGCCTTGCCTCTTCAAATGCCACAGCTCTGCGCGCATCATCTTCTACAATCCACTCAAAAAATCCAATAGCGCTCGCGACGAATAACCCTTTATCTACGATAATCTTTTTTAGATCATCGAGCTTGCCACCTTCTGCCACATATTTATCTATACCCTCCACCCAGGGTTCGATCGCCTGGTAGCCGGCTTTCGCAGTGATATCTATCTCCTCTAAAAGGGATAGACCAAAACCTCGGATAGTGCTCGTGTTCAGACAGTACCTGGGCGAGTTGGAAAGCGAAGTCGGACTTGCAACTGAGCGCATTGTAAATAAATCCTTTCGGAGAGTGAACTAAATAATTACTATTTTAGTTCAGTAAAATGCATGAAAATTCCTGCGTCGTACTGATTTCACCTCACCCCGTGACTCCATAGGTGTTAAAGATGGCGAGAATATTTCATCCTCTCTATTTGAACCGCAGAGACGTAAGCGTACAATAATATACACCTTATTTTTTATGCGATATATTGGGTAGAGTGGGATGTGGGATTGATTTGCAGGTATTTATGAATTTGTGGGTTTTAACGGTATGCTGCATCTAGCCTTGACAGTATCGGCCCATGG